>DAOSCC010000180.1:0-5037 GCA_035361135.1 Clostridiales bacterium
CAGCGCTCAGTTTCAGTGCGTGGAGTATCGCCTGGGCATAGCTGCCGGCTTTTGCTCTCACGCGGTCCTTTTCCTTACGCTGCTGGTTGAAAACCTGTATCTCTTTCATTCCTGAAATGTTGTCCTGCAGGGTGGCATTGAGTTCGGCAAGGTTCCCCTGGGCAGCGCGGAAATTGGGCCTCACCTTGTTTGCGAAGACCCAGCTTCCGAAAAGCAGGAACGGTATCGGGATCAGCGTCAGCATGGCTAACTGTACATTGGTGAGAAACAGAACAACTGCCACGCCTATGACGACAAGGACATTCCCGAACAGTTCGGGTACCACATGGGCGATGAGCATCTCGAATGTGGCCGTATCGTTGGTGGTCCTGGACATGAGCTGTCCGGTCTGCTTATCCTGGTAGAACCTCAGCGACAGCTTCTGGAGATGGTCATACACCCTGACCCTCATGTCAGCGACAAGATTCCACGCGGCTTTGTGGCTGAGATAGCTGTTCAGGTACCTGAAAAGTATCTTCAGTATGTACGTCGCCGTCAATGCCAGCGCTATCGTCCTGACATCTCCAAGCGAATCACTGCTGAATCCGCTGGTGAGTATATCTATCAGCCATGTGATCAGCCTCGGGCCGACCAGGTTGAGCACGGTAATGGCGATGATGCTGAGAGCCGATATCACAAGCAGGTGCCAGTATGGTTTTGCATATTTGACAAGTCTGATTATGTTTTTCATATTACCTCTCCATTTTTGTACTTTGCATTTTTTATTGTTGTATCCTGGTTCGAAAATTACTGTTATGAATATTATAACGATGAATGTCATAATGCGCCAAAGAATTTTTCGATTGCATGGATTTTCCTTGCCTCAAAAAAATAAGGTGAAGCTTCTTCACCTTATTTTTGGAGAGATTTGAGATTATGCAGTTTCTGGCATGAGTCACACGGCCGGGACCCGTCAGCCGCATTTGCTGAACCCGCAATGCCTGCAGATCACGCAGCCGCCTTCATGTTCCACCGGGTTGCCGCAGTCGGGGCAGTGTGTCATATGCAACGTCTCACTCAGGCTGTACCCGCTGTCGTTTTCATTGATTTCAGCCATGCTGCTCAGACGTCTTTCATCATATTCGGGAGAATTGCCTGTCGGCCTCGGTATATAGTCGATCCTTCCGGTATCTGTCATGGACTTTTTGACAACGTCCTGTATTATCTTTGCATCACCGTTGCTGAAGCCGTTCTCTTTGCCGTTGCCGTTCCCATTCCCATTCCCGTTGCCGTTCTGGAGCTTAAGCACCTTTTCTATCAGCCGGCCGATCGCATCAGGGCAGGACAATACCTTCAGATCCTTCTGCCTTATAGTCGACGGACACCTGATGCCTTTAAGCTGCTCCACGATGGATTTCGCATCGATGCCTGACCTGAGCGCTACAGACACGAGTCTTGCCGTAGCTTCGGACTGAGACGGACATCCGCCTGCACGCCCGGTATTTGTAAACACTTCGCAAATGCCGTGTTCGTCATAGTTAACAGTTATATAGAGGTTCCCGCAGCCGATCTTTACCTTTTCAGTGAACCCGGTGGTGATATCGGGACGCGGTCTCGGCGCGACCACAGGCATCGCTTGCTGCGGTACGACTTCAGCCCTGGCTTCGGATGCCCCGGCTTCGGTTTTCGTACCTTCCTTCCCTTTGACCTGGCCGATGTTCAGTACCTGCATCTCCCGGCTGCCGTCCCTGTAAATGGTCACGCCCTTGCAGTATGTTTTGTATGCCAGTTCGAACACCGCCCTGACATCGTCGCGGGTGGCGTCGTGGCTGAGGTTTACAGTCTTGGACACGGCATTGTCGGTATACTTCTGGAACGACGCCTGCATCCTCACATGCCACTCGGGAGATATATCATGGGCTGTGACAAACACTTCCTTTATATGTGGCGGGATCTCCGCAAAGTCATGGATCGATCCTTTCTTAGCTATCTGTCTCATGAGATCGTCAGAATAGAAGCCTTCCTCTTCAGCGACTTTCCTGAAGATCGGGTTGACCTCGATCAGTTCGTCATTGTCCATTACGTTCCTGATGTACGATATTGCAAATAACGGTTCGATGCCGCTGGAGCAGCCGGCGATTATGCTCAAAGTCCCTGTGGGAGCTATAGTTGTGGTCGTTGCATTGCGCACCCTTGCGCCGAGTTCCTTGTAAATGCTCTTGTCGAAGTACGGGAACACACCTTTTTTCTCCGCCAGTTCAACGGACATCCTGCGGGATTCATCCTGGATGAAGTGCATGACCTTCTCGGCAAGATCGATCGCCTGCTGGGAATTGTACGGTATGCCGAGCTTGCAGAGCATATCCGCCCAGCCCATGACGCCAAGGCCGATCTTCCTTGTCCCCCTTGTCATCTTGTCTATCTGGGGCAGAGGATAGCGGTTCACATCTAT
Organism: Clostridiales bacterium; assembly: GCA_035361135.1. Taxonomy (GTDB): domain Bacteria; phylum Bacillota; class Clostridia; order Acetivibrionales; family DTU013; genus DTU013. The sequence goes on from DAOSCC010000180.1 coordinate 2,432, forward strand.
GACATTGTCAAGGAAATGCACGGCTTTTCTCACTATGTTCCTCAGCCTGTCAAAATCGACCTCGAACTTGCCGTCGCTCTCCTTCACCATAAGGCTCAGATTTATGGAGCCGAGGTTGCAGGCCTCATACGGAAGAAGGGGCTGCTCACCGCACGGGTTGGTGCTCTCTATCTCGCCCAGTTCGGGAGTCACGTTGTCCTTGTTGATCCTGTCGAGGAATATGATGCCGGGTTCGCCGTTGTTCCACGCATTGTCGACGATCATGTTGAATATTTCACGGGCGTTTTCCTTTTTGACCGACTTATTTGTCCTCGGGTCTATCAGATCATACTCCAGGCCCTGTTCCGCCGCTTTCATGAACTCTTCCGTCAGCGCGACGCTTATATTGAAATTGGTGATGTCCCTGTTATCCTGCTTGCATGTGATGAATTCGCGTATGTCCGGGTGGTCCACACTGAGTATGCCCATGTTGGCCCCTCTTCTCGTACCGCCTTGCTTCACCGCTTCAGTTGCCGCATTGAACACCTTCATGAAACTGATAGGGCCGCTGGCCACACCGCCTGTGGAATTGACCGTCGCGCCCTTTGGCCTGAGCCTTGAAAAGCTGAATCCTGTGCCGCCCCCGCTTTTATGTATCAGTGCCGCATTCTTGATAGAATCGAATATGCCTTCCATCGTATCCTCGATGGGTAGCACAAAGCAGGCGCTCAATTGTCCAAGAGGCCTCCCCGCGTTCATCAGTGTCGGCGAATTTGGCAGGAACTCCAAATTTGCCATCATGCTGAAAAATTCTTTTTCGATTTTCTTCAATTCTGAGGAAGTTGCATAAGGCTTGTCTGCCGCCGCTATCGCTTTGGCTACGCGTTTGAACATCCCTTCGGGGTCTTCAAGAAGTTTACCAGTTTCGTCCTTAGCAAGATAGCGTTTCTCAAGGACCTTGATGGCATTCTCAGTTAAATTCATGGCTCGGCCTCCTTGAACGTGACACAATATTTTGTGGAATCGTATTTTTCCTGGCACTGTATATTGTATCACTTTCGCAGATTTGTCGTCAAGATGAAAATGAGGCAACAGGCACCAAACAGGGAATGGTTCTCCTGCCTGGACATGGCGCCGCGACAGCCGGAGAAAAATCGTGCCAGGTACGAAACACGGACACATATTTCTGATTTTAATATGTGTCTGTATGTCGTGCCTGGCACAATATCCAGGTTTCTTTACTCCTTCAGCAATGCCTCTTCACTGTAGGTGTTCCTTGCATCCCACAGTATCCACTCTTCGTAGCCCGCGTCATATACGGCCTGGATCTGCTGGCGTACCTGTTCGGGGCCGTATTCCTGGTAATACTTCTTCCCGGTTTTTCTATCTTTGAGCCATGTTGCTGTGAAATCCTGCAGATAGGGCCTTACCTTTGCCTTGTAGCCTTCCACCTGAGAAATCCTGTCCCGGCATTTCACAAGTGAATTGTAGACCACTTCATAGGGTTTGAGATCGGGCACATCGAACTTCACCTTGTTGACTATCTGTCCGAGAGCATAGTGGGACGGATAGACCATCGGCGATATGTAGTCGATGTCCATGCCTACGAGTTCCAGGTACTGGCCTATATTCTCCGTATCCTTCGGACTTTCCAGAATGATGCCGAACACGTCAGCTGAAATGGGCACTTCTGTTATCTGTTGCTTTGCATATGCCAGGAACTCGTTTATAGCCTCATATTTTTCTTTATCTATGCCTGAGAAATCCCCGGTCTTTTTGGTGCCGTCGGGGAACCTGACATAATCGAACTGTATTTCGTCAAATCCCAGGGCAACGGCTTCTTTAGCTATGCTGATTGTATAATCCCACGTTTCCCTGTTGTACGGGTTAAGCCATGTTATGCCGTCCTTGTCCTTCCACAGCCCGCCGTTCACATGCTTGACGGCCAGATCGGGCCTCTTCAGGGAATAGACCGGATCCTTGAACACGACTAATCTGCCGATCACATATATGCCATTGTCGTGGAACGCTTTCAATACTTTTTCGGCGTCATATTTCTTTTTCCATGTGCCGTTTTCACGGACCTCAGGCACCTGCGATTCATAGCCGACATATCCGTCGTCATCCTTTATGTCTACTACGTAAGCATTGATCTCGGTCGTGTTTGCCAGTTCCACGTAATGCTCCAGTTTCTGCGAACTGCCCGCCGTCCAGCCGGTCAAATAGAGCGCCTTGACTTTTATACGTTCTTCTTCTTTTTCTCCCGGTTCGGTACCCTCCGCATTTTCAGAGCCTTCAGCCTCACCCTGGTTCGGATCGTTTCCCTCCGCCTGTTCTTCCGGATCAGCGGTTTCCGATCCCTGCTCCGAAGCTGCTGCATCGCCGTTTTCCGTTTCGCCGGCAGTTTCATTGCCTTCCGCTCCTGCCGTATTTCCGGCATCTCCTGTATTCTGCTGCAGTTTTTGCCCCATGCATCCTGTGACCAGTATCATCAGGACCAACAACATCGAGACCAGCCTGGCCGGTTTCCTGAATTTCATGATTATGCCCCCCATATTATCCTTTGTGCAGCCTTCAGTATTTTATGTACACTTGCAAATTTTATTATAGGTATTTATTAGACATGA
>DAOSCC010000181.1:0-5032 GCA_035361135.1 Clostridiales bacterium
AGCATTATTGTTAAAACATGAATTATATGTTATCATTTTTTCAGAAATCCCACATTTAAGAGCGCTGTGCAATCATTTCCGCTGAGTTGCCTTCATGGCGCATGCGTGATTCGGCACAGGGACAGGGGAAAATAATGTTTAGGAAATGTCTTGCTGTTATCATATGCATGGCTGTATTCGTATCCCTTGTGGGCTGCGAAGGAGTTAAGTCTCTTTTTTCACAAAAAGATACCGGCGGTCCGGACGGTATGATCGAAAATGCCGATGAGCAGACGGATATCGCGGATCCCGATGCTGCCCGCGAAAACGGAATGGATGCAGGTATCCCGGAGAGCGAGTATCTTCTGTTTATGAGGATAAACGATAACAGCACGAAAGAAAGCTATGATGTGCTGGAACTCACGGAAGACACCATCACCTACAGTTTCTATGATTACAGCGATCCCGGGAATCCTGTCCTGAAAGAAAAAACGGTTCCCTTTGACGAGATACTTGCAAAAGAGAACGGCAGGGACAAATATTTCATCACCATATACTTGTTCGACGGAGTCAATGAATATGAACTGGACCTTACCAGGGACCTTGAGGAGAAGATCAGGGAATACCCGGAATTCCGCGAAACACTTGGGACCGTGCTTGGGAAGCCTTTTGCAAAGCCCCCGCAGGACAATGTTATAACCAGCGAAGATATCAATGCAACGGCAATGAGAAATGCCGGCGTATCTGAAAAAGCCGGCAATGGGACCGGGGCCGCCAAAGATACCGGCAGCGGTGAAAATACTGAAGTACAGCAACCGACAGGATCTGTAATCGGATATGATGTATACGGGGAACTCTATGCGGATAATGACGGGACGGCGGGATACAGGATCGAGTACCCCCAGATATCGGGACTTGGCAATGAAAGTGTCCGGAAGAAGATAAACGATACGATACGGGCTGAGGCGCTGAATGCGCTCGCATATTACAAAGATTCCAGGCCATCGGCAGATGTAGATATAAGTTACCGTATCAGGAGGAGTTCGCCTTGCCTGCTAAGCGTAGAATACCGTGAGACAGGGAAAAACACTGATGAACCGCAGGCCGGCGGTCCTTGTTTTACAGTAAACATCGACATCAGGACAGGGAACAGGATCAGGCTGAAGGACATGGTAAATGTCATTGACGGTTTCGCCATCAAGCTTTTCGACGACAGGTCCAGGGCAGTCGGCGGCCATGGGACGGAACCGCTTGCGGACCTTGGCTTCTTAAAGCTGAAAGAGCTTCTTGCTGAAGCGGATATCACGAAAAACGTTGGCTCGCCGGAAGAACCTCATGTTTTCAGTTATCTTACGACGGATTCGCTGGGCATATCGATATATTTTGGCCAGGGCGACGGCGTGCTGCCTGCCGGAAGGCAGAAGACAGGCGGCTCGGCAACTGGCGGTCGTGCGGTATATGAGATCGGATTCGGGGATTTGGAAGAAGACATGATAATTGACGAGACCCTTCGGGGAGAGCTCCTGAGTACAGGCGTTGAACAGGTTGCGTCCCTTGACGGTGTGGAATTTGAAGGCCTCGGACAGGCGAAGCTGACAGTCGGGAAATATTGCGAAAACGGCGTGATGAGACTGAAACTGCTGCTTGAGGAAAGAAACAGCGGCCTTGTATATGTGTTTCCCGAGCCCACGGATATACCATGGTATTTCCTTGACCTGTCGGCTTTGGAAGTGCTGGATGCCGACGCTGACGGACTCAGTGACATCGTTGCCATCGTGGATTATATCACAGGTGTGGGAACCGACGGGGCTGTTCCGTTCCCCTATGCCCATATATATTTCAGGCGGCCTGATGGATTCGTCCGTGATCCGGAGCTGGAGCAGGAGATAAATGAAGAAGAGTTTTCGTCGGCAGAAGATGTGGCCAGGCTGGCGGATAAATATAGCGGCAGGAGATAAGAGACCATCTCATTTTTACATCGGCCTAACATGTGATCTCCGCCGCCGGGTAAACGCTTTGTAATGTTGCGATCCTTGTGCCTCCCTGTTTTTAGTGGTATAATCTCATACATGTCATAGGACTGCTCCCTGATATATGAACCAAAAAGGACTGTTCGGAGGTTGTAGCGTAAATGAGGCAAAGAGATACGGCTCTTTTTATTGTAAATTGTTTGCTGATTTTATCCGTTATCGCAATACTGGGCAGTTCTTTGTTCATCGGAAACAGCGTAGGCCTTTCGGACAATGGAGATTTCAACCGCGTGATCACGCCCAACCGGATTTATTATGAAGACGGCGCAAGAGAGCCGTTCGTGTTCACCGATCGCTTTAAACTTGCCTTCGAAGGAGACGGCAGGTTCGAAAAAATATTCAACACACTTTTTACATTGGATGGCAGATAAATCACCACCCAGCATTTGTTCATCAAGATCTCGATATTGCTTAATCTCTGCTTCAATGCCGTTAGCGGGACCGATTTCAGCGTATATCATATAGAATGGCTGGGTGCTGCCTACTGCCTGTTCCTTGTTGTTGCGGTGTCACTGTTCATTTTTACAGTTCGCACGGGAAAAACGTGGCTTGATATCATTTTTAAACTTCTGTTCATATTCTTTTTTTGCGACATTGCCTACACAGCCTATTTCAATTCCTTCTACGGAGAAGCCTTGCAGTTTGTTTCCTTCCTGTTCATATTCGCATGTATGGCTGCCGTGATTTTTTCAAAGAAACACGGAAAACTGTTCTGCCTGCTTTATTTTTCAGGAGTCATCCTTTTTATGGGTTCCAAGTTTGCAAACATACCGATCGGCTTGCTGTTTGCCCTTGCGGGGCTTGCTTTTTTGGGTTTCAGGGATGGCGGCAGAGGATTTAAGGCTGTGACGGCGGGCGGACTGATCGTTTCCCTGGCTGCAGCAGCACTGTTCTATATAGCGGTACCCAACTGGATGGATAAGGCTACCACATACCAGGCTGTATTTTTCGGGATACTGAAGGATTCGCCGGATCCTGAAAAGGACCTGGAGCAGCTGGACCTGCCTTTGTATATGGCGGACCTGCAAAATACCAATTATTACATGGACGGCCACAAGGTAGACATCAGTTCTGACGATTTCCAGAGGGATTTCTACCGGAAGGTCTCAAAAGCGGACGTCCTTAAATTCTATCTGCGCAATCCTGCAAGATTCCTGGACAAGCTGGATATTTCCTGCAAAAACAGTTCGCTGATCAGGCCCAAGTACCTGGGGAACCTGGGGCCTGGCAATGAAAGGCTTACACTTGTCAATGAATTCGGCCTTTGGAGCGGTATCAGGGCCAAAATGCCCTTTGACAGTCTTTTTTTCACCTTTGTATTGTTCCTTGTCAGCCTCATTATCATTATTACGGAACTGAGATCCGCATTCCGTGCGAAACCGAAGGATCCGAAAAAGATCGCCGTCTGCGCATATTATACAGCGCTTCTTGGAGGTACTGCCATAAACCTGGCCGTTCCTGTGGTTGCAAACGGAGAAGCGGATATTGCAAAGCACATGTTCGGTTTTATAAACGGTATGGACCTTATATTTTTCTCCGTCATGTTCTGGATTTTCTATAAACTGGCGGCGATCTGCAGATCCTGCATCGGAAGGATAGCTGATCCCGTAAAAATTATAGCATCGCGAAATCGCACAGTTCCGGTCCTTGTATCCGTCCTTGCAGTCATTGCTGTGATCGCAGCTGCAGCAGCATTTTTTGCCGGGTACGGGAAAACGCCAGGAAGTTCCAAAAAAGGTGCTTTTGTAACTATAGGCCGCCTTGACGGGACACCGCTGCTGTGGAGGATACTGGATGAGGATGAATCAGGCATCCTGCTGCTTGCGGATGCACCTGTGGCATACATGCCGTTTGATACTCCTTCAGGAGACGGAGATGCGAACAGGCAAAAATACGGGAGCAACCTGTGGCGGGACAGCAGCCTGAGAGAGTGGCTCAATGGAGATTTTACTGCAAAATGCTTCAGCGAAAGCGAACAGGAACTGATACAGGATTATAAAAATAAAGTGATCCTGGCCAGGCATGACCTGGACATGGCTGTCAGCGGCAGCAATGACTTTTTCTGGACCCATGTTCCGACCATGGTCGACTTTGGCTATGATGAAGCATATTCCGACTTCGTTGCCGACAGGATCTTTTTGCTGGATGTCCGGCAGTTCAGGGAATATCTTGCGGAAGGAAATATCGCGTACGCCAGGAAGTATCCCTGGTGGCTTGAGACGCCATACTATCTGAATTCAAGCATGGTAAGGGTCGTAGACACCGACGGCTATGTATACATGAAAGACGCGCTCGTGGACCATATCGCTGTATTGCCGGCCATGTACATAAAGCCGGAAGTGTCGGTTTCGGACGGCGACGGCAGCCGGGAAGATCCCTTTATCTTTGAATTGAAAAGGTGAATTCAAAAGTTGAGATATATAAAAGAAAAAGCGCGTGGTTATATGATTATCCGTAAAGGTTATTGTCGATATAATTTACGGAAAGGTGAAGGAATGCTGTGATGATCCGGGAGGCGGCACTCATGAACAGTGATCGGACGGTTTATTCTGTTATTGTACCCCTGTACAATGAAGAAGCGGTGGTTCAGGATTCATATAAGCGTATCAGGGAAGTCATGGACACTACGGGAGAATCCTACGAAATCATATTTGTCAATGATGGAAGCAGGGACAGCACGTATGAAAAGGTCCGTGAGATCCTGAAAAACGATAAGAATGTGCGGCTCATCAGTTTCTCCAGGAATTTTGGCCATCAGTCGGCCATTACTGCCGGAATGGACCACTGTACGGGCCAGGCCGTGATCGTTATCGACGCCGATTTGCAGGACCCCCCGGAAGTCATGCTGAAAATGATCGAGAAATGGAAGGAAGGCTATGAAGTCGTATATGGCAAAAGGATCAAAAGAAAGGGAGAAACCCTGTTTAAGAAAGCAACGGCAAAAATATATTACAAGATCCTGAGCAAAACGACCGACGTAGAAATCCCGATCGATACGGGAGATTTCAGGCTTATCGACAGGA
>DAOSCC010000182.1:0-5027 GCA_035361135.1 Clostridiales bacterium
GAATTTTTTCTGCAGTGTCGGAAGTCCACGCCTGATATCCGCATCATCGATAACATCATCATGGACCAGCGTTGCAAGGTGCAGAACCTCGACCGCTGCCGCCAGTTTTACCGCATTTTCGTCTATCAGGCTGTCACTGTTCATAGCGCAGGTAAGCAGTGAAACTGCCCGGAAAAATTTCCCCCTTGCAAGCGCCAGGTGGCTCGTATATGTCCGGACTACGGCAGGCGAAGATAAAAGCGCCCTGTCGACCTCTTCCCCGGTAAGCGAAAGAGCGCTTTCAAAATCGACAAACTTCTTTTCAACGGTCTTCTTTTCAACAGAACCGTTGCCGTCCGCCTTGACACGGTCAGTCATGCTCCCTGTTACAACCCCATCAGTCATTATACAAATACCACTTTCTTACCCATTTCACATTCTTCCATTTTTCCTTCAGAGCGGGCATGACATAATAGTCAAGCCCGAATATCCTGCCTCCGCCCACCAGGACCGCGATGCCCGCAAAGACCATCCAGAATGTCGTCAGGTATAAGCCTGTGGTGGTCACGAACATCGCCTGCAGTACGAGTGATGCTGCCGAAGCCGGCGTTGTGAACAGACCTCCGATCAGGGCAAGGCCGATCAGGATCTCAGCCACTACGATGGCTATCTGCATAAACATCGTAAAGCCCTCGCTCGGAAGTATAAGATCATTTATCATACGGTTGATCAGGGGCACATCCAGCTTGAACGCATAGTCGCTCAAAGCTGCGTCCGTCGGATCCTTGCCGCTTACGAACAGCACTTTGAACAAACCGAGGAAATCGAAATTGATTATTGCTTTTCCGATCGAAGTCACGGCTTCAGCCGCCGGAGTCGCAGTACTTGCCGCATCTGCAGCCACTGCAGTAGCCGAACTGACCGCATCCGCCACTGCGCTTGCAGCTGAGCTTAACGCATCAGCCACCGCCCCCGTGGCCGAACTGACCGCGTCGGCAACAGCCCCGGTCGCCTGGCTCACAGCATCGGCCGCTGCCGGTGTGGCGCCGCTCGTCCCGTCGGCCGCTCCGCCGGCGCCGCTCAATATACTGTTGTACCACTGGTTAGCGCCATTGAAGAATCCTGCGAGTTTCGGCGAAACGAACCATCCCTCCAGTATCTTTTTGACGCCTTCAAATACCCATACGGCGCCGAGCCATATCCTCAGCGGCACCAGCAGGAAGCTTGGCGTCCTGTTCGAGAAATGTCCGCCCACGAAGCTCCTGCAATGCCTTATCGTAAAGAACTCCTTCTTCATATAGCTGAAGACCTTGTTCCAGCCAAGCAGCTGCACGAAATAGACCATATTGATGAAATGCTTGACGAACATCGCAAAGAACGACGCAAGGCTGATCTTTTTCTTCGCGGTACCTACATATGCAACGCCGTAGCGTCCGCCAATGCTCACCATTATACCGTGGAAACCGGGCCTGTATTCTATCATTCCGTCTTTGCCCGTAACAGCGCAAACTATATTATGTGCCGCAACAGCGGCGCTGTGTTCGCAGTTTTCAACCACCTGGGGCACGGGATGCTCCTCGCCCGGCGGTATATAAAACATATTGTCGCCAATGACATATACACGCTCGTCGTTGACCGAGCGCAGGTATCGGTCCACCTTTATGCGTCCCCTGCCCGCCGATTCCAGATCCTCGGCCGCCTTTCCGGTAATATCGGCGGATTCGATGCCGGCCGCCCAGATGACCGTTCCGGCCTTCTCATGAATCGGTTTTTCGGCATCGCCGATCTCGATGTAATCCTCGCCGATACTCAAGACTCGTGTGTTCAGGAGGACGCGCACACCCATCTTCTTAAGGCGCCTTTCGACTTTGGCCGACAGTTTCGGGGGCAGCGTCGGCACCGTACGTTCCAGCACGTCTATAACGGATATCGAAACGAGTTCCCTGTCGACCTCAAACTTGTCGCACAGCACCGGAACATATTCAGCCAGTTCGCCCGCCATTTCAACGCCGGTGAAGCCTGCGCCGACGATATGGAACGTGAGCAGCCGCTTCTTTTCCCCTTCATCGGTTTCATTGGCTGCTCTCCTGAACATGTCGGGGATCCGGTCTTTCAGCACGATCGCATCTTCATAGCTCCAGAGCGTAAACGCATGCTCCCTGGCTCCGCTTACGCCAAAAAAAGTCGGTTTGGACACGGCGCACAATACGAGATAATCATACTCATAGCGCTCATTAGTACCGACAACAGTTCTCTTTTTGAAATCTATATCTGTGACAAGATCCTGCTTCACATCGACTTTCCTGCCGGCAAAAACACGTTTCAGGCTGATCCTGATCTCGTCCTCATCAACCCGCCCGGCTGCGACTTCGTGCAGCTCCGTAAGCATCGTGTGGAAAGGATTCTTGTCAATGACCGTTATTGAAACGTTTTTATCCTTTCTGAACCTCTTCGCCAGCTTCTTCGCTGTCAGAATTCCGGCATAACCGGCTCCAACTATAACTATCTTCGTATCCATGGCCATCTCCCGAATTACTGTGTTATTGAGATTCCAACAGTGTTTTTCAGCACCGTTAAACTTCTGACAATATACGTCACCTATATTACATTCCCATTATTAGCATTTTAAAACACAACTATAACAAAAAAAGGACAGCACCTGAAAGCGCCGCTCCTGCCTGTCCCTCTTCTCTACATGTTATGCTGGGCAGCTTTCAGGGACTGTCCGTCCGTCAAAAGTCGAACTTGCCCTCGAAGTAATTCTCCAGTTCGTCGATCTTTATCCTTACCTGGTCCATCGTATCCCTGTCCCTTATCGTTACGCTGGCGTCTTCCAGGGAATCGAAGTCGAATGTGACGCAGTACGGCGTGCCTATCTCGTCCTGCCTCCTGTACCGTTTGCCAATGCTTCCGGTCTCATCGTATTCGCAGACATACTTTTTGACCAGTTTCTCATATATCTTGAACGCATCTTCACCGAGCTTTTTCGAAAGAGGCAGCACCGCGATCTTGACCGGCGCAAGTGCCGGATGGAGGTGCAGTACGGTCCTCACGTCGCCTTCTTCCAATTCCTCTTCGTCATATGCCTCGCACAGATATGCGAGCGCCACCCTGTCGGCGCCGACAGACGGTTCTATGCAGTATGGTATATATTTTTCATTGGTAGCCGGATCGAAGTAACTCAGGTCTTCTTTTGAATATTCCATGTGCTGCCTGAGGTCGAAATCCGTCCTGTCGGCTATGCCCCACAGCTCGCCCCACCCGAACGGGAACTTGTATTCTATATCCGTAGTGGCGTTGCTGTAATGCGACAACTCTTCCTTCGAATGGTCCCTCAGCCTGAGGTTCTCCTTTGAAATGCCATAATTAAGGAGCCACTGGTAACAGAAATCCTTCCAGTACGCAAACCATTCGAGATCAGTACCCGGCTTGCAGAAAAACTCAAGCTCCATCTGCTCGAACTCACGGGTCCTGAATGTGAAATTCCCCGGAGTTATCTCATTCCTGAACGACTTGCCTATCTGGCATATACCGAACGGCATCTTTCTCCTGGTAGTTCTCTGGACATTCTTGAAATTGACGAAAATACCCTGCGCAGTCTCAGGCCTCAGGAATATCTCTGCCTGTGAGTCCTCAGTGACGCCCTGGTACGTCTTGAACATCAGGTTGAATTTGCGGATATCCGTAAAATTGCTCGAGCCGCAGTTTGGACACTTAACTCCCTTTTCCTTTATATATTCCATCAGCTGCTCATTCTTCCATCCGCTCACCACAAGTTCTATGCCATTCTCCGCATTCCAGTCTTCAATAAGTTTGTCTGCCCTGTGCCTTGTTTTGCAGCTTTTGCAGTCGATGAGAGGATCGCTGAAGCCTCCCACATGTCCTGACGCCTCCCATACCCGCCGGTTCATCAGTATGGCACAGTCGACTCCCACGTTATAGGTGTTCTCCTGGACGAACTTCTTCCACCACGCCTTTTTGACGTTGTTTTTGAACTCTACTCCAAGAGGTCCGTAATCCCACGCATTGGCAAGCCCGCCGTATATTTCGGAACCGGGATAGACAAAGCCCCTGTTTTTGCATAAAGCCACGATTTTCTCCATTGATTTTTCCGCCAACATCTCAAGCCTCCACGAATATTAATCTATTTTGAATAAATTGCAGTAACTCAACTGTTTTATTTCAGCAAACCAGCCTCATGTCCGCTGTCTTTGCCGCCAAACCAAAACAACCACTATATCTTATGGCTTTTTATCCTTAATACCTGGTTTTATCCCTGGTACCTGGTTTCATCCCTATATGCGGTGCGACTTCTATCTTATATTTAATAAACTTATACTAAACGTCATCAGGCTCCGCCTCTCCCATGCTCCCGTCCTGCCGCGAGGCCCCGGACCTCGTCGAGTATCCTGTGGGCAGCCTCCAGCTTGCTCATCAGCGGCAGATCGATGACAGTCCCATCGCGCTTTATAATCTTGATGATGTTCGTATCGGTACCAAAGCCCGCGCCTTCCATCGTGACGTCATTTGCGACGATCATGTCCAGGTTCTTCGACTCCAGTTTCTTCATGGCATTATCCGTCAGATGGTCGGTTTCGGCGCTGAAACCGACAAGTATCCTGTTGCCTTTTATTGTCCCCAGCTTTTTAAGTATATCGGGAGTTCTTACGAGTCTCAATACCATTTCATCGTCATTCTTCTTTATTTTCGTCTCCGATACCTCGGCGGGCCGGTAATCCGCCACGGCTGCCGCCATTACCACCACGTCGCAGTTCCCGAAATTATCGAGGACAGCCTTGCACATCTCCTCGGCGGTGGCGGTGCTGACCAGTTTGACTCCTTCAGGGCATTCGATCCCGACAGGCCCTGAAATCAGGAGGACATCGGCGCCGCGTTCACGGGCCGCCTGTGCGACGGCGTAACCCATCTTTCCCGATGAGTGGTTCGAAATGTACCTGACCGGATCTATGCTTTCCCTGGTCGGACCGGCCGTAACGATCATCCTTATTCCTGCAAGATCCTGTCCGGGCATTAAGATCGAACATGCC
>DAOSCC010000183.1:0-5025 GCA_035361135.1 Clostridiales bacterium
GCGGCGCCTCACCGCCGTAGTCTCTCGGGGCAGGGCCCGTGATGCCGCGTTCCAGTTCTTCCTGCTTTTCCTTTTCCCACTCGGCGGGATAATTCAGGTTCAGGTCCACTCCGCGGATATTTGCTTTCCATACGCTCGGCAGCGGCAGGCCGGTCCGGTTCAGACGCGCTGCATTGGTGAATGCCGGATCGTCGTAATTGGGCCAGTATGCTACAAGATCGACGCCGTCCGGATTTACCAGTGGTATTATGTACATGCTGGTCAGGTCATACAGTTCGCGTATGTTGTAACCCTGTATGCTGCCGCGTGCGGCATAGGCTTTCGCGTAATTTTCTATGAATTTCATCAGCACCGGCGTCGTTATCGATTCATTCGCATGGTGGGACGCGTTGTATGAAACTTCTCTCGATCCCCTGCCAAGCCTTACGTAATAAAGTTCCCTGCCCATAACGCTTTTGCCGATGGATCCTGTCTCAAGGAACGGGTATCTTGCTTTCAGCCCTTCTATCTGCCTGCGCACGATCTCATATGTAGGAGCCACATCCAGGGTAACGACATCTATACCATAGGGTATCACGAGCCGCTGGCCGACTCTTATTACATTCGGATCGATACCGGGATTTGCAGTCACGATGGCATCCACGGTTGTATAATAGGCGCGCGCTATCCGGTATAACGTGTCTCCAGGCTGAACAATGTATGTGTCATATCCGAGGAGCAGCCGGTCAAGAACGGCCCATGTCGCAGGTCCGACGATCCCGTCTGCCGCCAGCGAGTTGTTTGCCTGGAATGCTGCGACGGCCTGGTATGTCCTCGGCCCAAATATGCCGTCCACCGGACCGGCATTATACCCGATCCTGTTCAGAAGACTTTGAACGAGCCTTACATCAGGTCCTGTCGACCCGCGGGAGATGGTCTGCATGAAAAAACACCAGCCTTGAATATAATGGTCGGGGTGCGCCGGTGAATGTCACTGCGTTCCGGACGTCATTGCGACCAGATTGACACTATCATTATATTGGGGACACAGTCCAGGTGTGTTACGGTTATTGATATTTGAAAGTATTTGGTATACAATCAAAAAAACATTTTTATTACCGGCCGGAGGGAACTATGGACGATACAGGCTGCATGGACAATACAGGTCATAACGATATACTTAGGCAGGATTCAAAGCTGCTGACCACGCTGCTTGATGTATCCAACCTCGTCTCATCGACGATGGAACTCAGGCCCCTGCTTGAGGCTATCCTGGACAAGCTGAGGGAGATCATAGAATACAGGGACGCGAAGATATTCATATCCCAGGGGGATCGTGCCAGCGTTATTGCCCACAGGTCCAAGCTCAGGCCCGACCAGGAACGGACCTATACCCTGCCCCTGGACAGGGAGATACTCAGGAACCCTGTGGTCATCGGCGATCTGTGGTCTGATGACGAACTTGCGGTCACATTCAGGAACAACATGCGGGAATACATGGATACCGTATTCAGGGATGCAAGGTGCTGGATGAGCCTGCCCATGGTTTACAAGGATACCGTCATAGGCATCATGACGCTTGATCATACCGAGCCAGGCTATTACAGGGATTATCATGTGGAGCTTGGCACGGCTTTCGCAAACCAGGCCGCTATAGAGTATGAGAATGCCAAGCTGTATGAAGAAGTTAAGAGAAGGCTGCAGGAAAACGAGCAGAGAAGGCGCGTGGCCGAAGGCCTGAAGGATATAATGCGGGCGCTCAACTCCAACAGGTCGCTGGAGGACATACTCGGCTTTATCATCCGGCAGGCGGCCAGGCTGCTCCGCGCGGATGCGGCGGCGCTGTTCAGGCTCGACGGTGATAAAGGGCTCCTCTATACGGTCGCGACATACGGGCTGCCTCACATGGAAAATATGGACAGCGATACGGGATTCAAGGCCCCGGTACTCCAGGAGGCATTTGCCGGGAGAAAGCCGATAGTAAGGACAGACCCCCCGAAGACAGAGAAATCATACAGCGGCCATCCTGTCATGGATGCGCATTTGAAATGGCTCAGGGACAACTGCTGCAAGATGACGGCCTTTCCCCTGATATGCAGGGATGAGGTATACGGCGGCATAGCGCTTTATTTCAAGTGCGACGGTGATGGGACGGACAGGGACATCTCGAATGAAGACCTTACGCTTGCCATGTCATTCGCCGACCAGGCCGCGCTGGCGATTGACAACACGAGGCTCAGGAAACAGGCTGAGGAAACGGCTGTTCTGGCGGAGAGGAACAGGCTGGCCCGAGATCTCCATGACGCGGTTACGCAGACATTGTTCTCGGCAAGCATCATTGCCGAGGTCATACCAAAGATATGGGAACGGAACAGGAACGAGGGGATGAAGAGGCTTGATGAACTCAAACAGCTGACCCGCGGCGCGCTGGCGGAGATGCGTACGCTGCTTTTCGAACTGAGGCCTGCGACGCTCGTGGAGGCGCCGATAGAAGACTTACTGAGGCAGCTGGGTGAATCTGTGACCGGCAGGGCGCGTATCCCGGTGAAGCTTGATGTAAAGACGGCTGCAAAGCTTCCGCCGGAGGTGAAGATCGTTTTTTACCGTGTTGCACAGGAAGCCCTGAACAATATAGCAAAGCATTCGGGAGCAAAAAACGCGCTGGTCGAACTCAGCGTAAACGAGGATCCGAATCTCGGGATCATCGTTGCCGCCCTCCGCGTTACTGACGACGGAAAAGGATTCGAGCTGCAAAACGTGGATTCCGGGCACTTTGGCCTGGGCATCATGAAAGAGCGTGCTGAGTCGGCCGGCGCCAAACTTACTGTCTCGTCAAAGCCGGGATGCGGTACGAAGGTGGAACTGGAATGGGTAGGCAGCAAGTGAAACGGTTCGTGCGGAAGGGAAACGGGTTGATCCGGCGAGAAAACGGAAGGAGCAAAATATCAGGAAGACGTGGTATTATTTTCGGTGGTTGGATGAAAGGTGGGCAATGTGATGAGTGACGAAAAAATCAGGATAGTTGTCGCAGATGACCATAATGTCGTAAGAAGCGGACTGAGCGCGTTCCTGCTTGCGTTCGACGATTTTGAACTGGTCGGCGAAGCGGCAGACGGCAAAGAAGCGGTGAAACTGTGTGAGACCCTCCATCCGGACGTAGTGCTGATGGATCTCGTGATGCCCGTGATGGACGGCGCACAGGCTACAAGGGAGATCAGGGAACGCTTTGAAGATATACAGGTGATCGTGCTCACAAGCTTCAAGGAGGACGAACTGGTCGAAGGAGCGCTGCAGGCGGGAGCCATAGGCTACCTGCTGAAGAACGTGTCCGCAGATGAACTTGCCGACGCGATACGCAAAGCGCATGCCGGCAAGCCCACACTGGCGCCGGAAGCGACAGAGGCGCTGATAAAGGCGACAGGGCGAAAAAAGGAGTCCGATATCAGTGAGGAACTTACTCCGAGGGAGAAGGAAGTGCTCAGGATGATGGCCGAGGGACTGAACAATCCCGAGATCGCGCAGAAGCTTTTTGTCAGCAGGTCGACGGTGAAGTTCCATGTCAGCAGCATTTTGTCCAAGCTTGGAGCAGCCAGCCGGACAGAAGCCGTGTCGAAGGCGCTGCAGCATAAGATCATCTAGCGGCCTTTTGCCCGCCATGGAGGAAAAACGGAAGCGGCCTTATATAGGGCCTAAAAACGCAGGATAAAAATACTGCCGGAATGACCGCCAAATGCACCTGGCCACCTGACCAGGCATGTATACTGACCACACGGCCAGAATTAATCTCCCCATGTGAATGAAGCATGGAAGGGGATTTTTTATTACAATCAGTATTATACATGATAAAATAGCAGGCATACTGCCCGGAACGAGGTGGGAACATGAAAGTACTGATTGCCGATGATCAGGCCGATGTGCTTAATGCATTGATGGTCCTGCTTGAGCAGCAGGAAGGGCGTTTTGTCATAGAAGAGGCGGAGGATGCGGACAGTCTTTTATCCAAAGTGGAGAAATTCAGGCCGGAGCTTCTGCTGCTGGACTGGGAACTGTCGAACCGCGATATGGCCGAAGTTGTTCCCGTGATAAAAAAGATGGCCGGGGAAGTTCGCATAATCGCGATGAGCGTCAGACCGGAAGCCAGGGATATGGCTTTGTACGCAGGTGCTGACGCCTTTGTGAGCAAGGGAGATAATTCCGATAAACTGCTTTCCGTTATCTATACGATCAGATGACCTTTCGGATACTGGCCTTCCGGCCAGGCGGAACTGATCAGATGGCCGGTAAAAACAACTGAACACCCGGACTGCCTGAAATCCGTCCTGCTGGCTGATGCGGCGCGGATCACGGATAAATATAATGAACATAGTTAAAAAAATAACAACGCGCTGTAATGGCTGAGTCGGCCAGTAACGCGAATCTGATCGATTGGGGGTTGGATGAAATGACAAGAACTGATTCCGAGTTGGTAAGAAGCTGCCTGATGGGCAATAATGACGCGTTTGCAGAGCTTATTACAAGGTACAAGAGGCTGATCTATTCCGTCGCATACAAGTTCACGAAGGAGAACGAGGAAGCGGACGATATGGCTCAGGAAGCATTCATAAAGATATACAGGTCGCTTTCCAAGTACAATGACAAGTACAAATTCTCCACCTGGTGCGTAAAGGTCGCGACCAATGTCTGCCTCGACCATGTCAGGCGCAGGAAACTGAACTGCGTCTCCCTTGAGGAAGTTGAAAACTTCTCGGCAACAGATACGGACTCGCCCGAGGAACACTATTTGCGGAAAGAGAAGTACCAGGTGCTGCAGGATGCCATCGACAGCCTGCCTGAGATCTACAGGGAGCCCATCGTGATGTACCACCAGAAGGGTATGTCCTACAAGGAGATAGCTGAGGACCTCGGCAAGCCCATGTCGATAATAAAGAACAGGATCTTCAGGGCAAGGCATACACTGAGGGAGAACCTGACCACGGCAGTATCGTGAAAGCGGAATGACCGTCATGTTGTCTGCGGTATCTCTGTGGATCAGGGTTTACTGCGGAA
>DAOSCC010000184.1:0-4979 GCA_035361135.1 Clostridiales bacterium
CCATGATCGTCGCCGATCTTCCCGGCGAGAGAGGGGTCGTTGAGAGCCTGGCGCTTGCACGAATGGGGTACCGGCCTGTCCCGCTTTACAACGGGGTGGACGGGCGTGTACACTCGATGGCCGTCAAGGTCGGCGACATCAGGAAAGCACTGTTCACAGGCGCCGACGAACTTTACGGGTGTGACATCAGCCCGGATGCTCCTCCCGTATTCATGCTCGATTCCAACAGGATGGCCGGGAGCGGGAAACAGCCGGGAACATATGACAACCGCTGGTGTGTCTTCCCGCAGGATATGCCTTCGGCCTCGTTCCTGCTGAAAGCAGGGATCCGGAAGGTCATCGTACGTTCCGACAAAATACGGAACGACCTGGCGCATATCCTGCTGCGCTACCAGAAGGAAGGGATCGAAATCTATCTGTGTCCCGACCGGGAGATAAAGAAAATTTCAGTAGTGAAGCCATCGAGATTCATGAGCCTGTCGTACCGCTTCAGGGTGATCGCGGGCCTGTCAAGGAACGGCGCCGGCGGTTTCGGCGCGAGGATACCTGAACCGGTGGAAACAAGTTCCGGCGGCCGGTATTATGGATTCGGATGAGCGACCGCATCCGTGATATGACAAGACCAGTTGATCGATATATCTGACAGGAGAAGTTCAACGCAGACATGGGGACGGTTCCCGTGTCTGCGGATATGAGAGGTGACGTGCCGGGCACGTCACTTTTCATATCCTAACGAATTTTATCCTGTTGACAGGTTATTTTTTGCGCTTTCTTGCTTTTGTTCAAATCCCGTTGCTATACGGACACGGTTTCAGTTATTATTTGGTCAAGTGGCATTATCATACTGGAAAAAACAGCAGTTGTAATTATCTCAAAAACGCCGGGATAGTCAAAACCTCATATGAAAGGATGCGTTTTATGGAAAACAGTATTGCATCTTCTCCGAAGTTCAACCGCTGGATACCTGTCGCGGCCAGTATAGCCATCCAGTTATGCATGGGTACGGCGTACATTTGGAGCGTATTCCAGTCTTACCTTATTATCAGTCCGACAACGCCGGATGCCTTGTTCGATTGGCCTGCATCATACGGAACACTGGCTTATTCACTGCTTCTTGGGCTGTTGACGGCGGGAAGCACCATTGGAGGGAAACTGCAGGAAAAAGTGTCTCCAAGGACGGTGGTTATAGCAGCAGGTGTCGTACTCGGGTCTGGATTCTTCCTGGTCAGGTTCATCACGGAATCCTCACCGTGGCTGCTCTGGCTGACTTACGGCGTAATGGGCGGTATCGGCATGGGAATGTCTTATACGACCACGATAGCCTGCTGTCAGAAATGGTTCCCGGACAAAAGAGGCCTTGTGACCGGTATCATCGTTTCGGCCCTTGGGTCCGGCGGCCTTGTGTTTACGCCGGTTGCCGAGGCGTTGATCGCAAAATACGGCGTGCTGAATACATTCTCCATACTTGGAGTCGTATTTTTTATCGTGAACGTGGCAGGAGCGTTCTGCATAATCAATCCTCCTGAGGATTACAAACCCCGGGGATGGACGCCGCCGGCGCAAAAAGCCGGGGCGGCCGCGCATAGTTTCACACCTTCCGAAGCGATCAGGACGCCTCAATTTTACATGGTGATCATTGCATTCATGTGTGCGACGGCCGCAGGATCGATGATGATACCTATGGCAAAGATACTCGGACTGCAGCCGGACAGCGGCCTTACAAAGGAAGCGGCCGTTGCCGGGGTCATGATCATCTCCTGTTTCAATTCCTTCGGGCGCCTTTTTTGGGCCGGCCTGTCGGATAGGCTTGGCAGGAAGAGAGTGCTGCTGATACTTCTTGTCATTGCGGCTCTCTCGATAATAGGGGTCTCATTCACCAGGGGATACCTGATGCTCGCGTTCATTGCGGTCATCGGATTCTCATACGGCGGTTTCCTCGGAGTGTTCCCGGCGCTGACCGCCGACTTCTGGGGGACGAAAAACGTCGCTACGATCTATGGGATGATACTTCTCGGTTTCGGCGCAGGCGCGGTGGTTTCATCATACGTGGTCGCATACTTCAGTGCAGCAAAAGCATTCACAACGGCATTCGCTATCGCAGGGGCCGCAGCAGCCGCAGGATTTGTGATAATGGCTCTGTTGAAAGCTCCCAGGCTGAAAAGCGGCGGGAGTTCGGATACCACGCTCAGCATATAGACAGGAAGACGATCCCCGCAGGCAAAGGGACGGATATAACAGATACGGGGACGGTTCTCATGTTTCAGGAGTGCCGCTTTTGAGACATGGGAACCGTCCCCGTGTATCGAATAACTCT
Organism: Clostridiales bacterium; assembly: GCA_035361135.1. Classification (GTDB taxonomy): domain Bacteria; phylum Bacillota; class Clostridia; order Acetivibrionales; family DTU013; genus DTU013. The sequence goes on from DAOSCC010000184.1 coordinate 2,315, forward strand.
CTGTCGTGTCAGGTACCGCCACTTACTTTATATAAAAATCCAGGATGTCTTCTATGCTGATGACGCCCCTTACAATGTCGCCTTCCAATACGGGCATGGCGATGATGTTGTTGTCCCTTAGCCGTTTGGCGACGGTGAGCACTTCTTCGTCCACCGTGGCTGTGATCACGTCTTTTGACATTACCCATTCGACCGGGCATTTTTCGATATGGCCGGGTGTGATCAGAAATCTGTAAATGTCGGCCTTGACGATCATGCCGACCAGCTTCCCGTTCCTGTCGACTACAGGCGCGCCGTTTACCTTCATGCTGCTCATTCTTGCCAGCGCATCCTCGATAGTCTCGTCCGGGCGTACCGTAATGAATTTTTGCTTCATGAGCTTGTATATTTTCATTTCATCACCACCCTTTCCTGTTTCTGTATAAATTATATCATAAAACGACAGATGGTGCAGTGCAATTCGCAAATGATGAGCCCTGCAGGGCTGTATCCGCAATGACGGATCCGGTCGCATCAGACCGTTCGGATGCTGCGGGACGAAGACCACAGCCGCTTAAAAAGATGATACTCCGCCCCGGAATAGTCCGAAGCGGAGTATTGCTATGCATTACATCTTATTCGCATCATTCGCTGTACAGCCCGAACAGTTTCAGCAGTTTCTGCCAGAAGGTCAGCTTTACAGGTTCCTGGGCCGCAGCTTTTGCGGCTTTCGGTATATTTATCGGTCCTGTTTTCAGTGCGAACTGGACTGCCGTAACGTTGGCGTTTTTGTCAGATACGAAGGAAACAGGTTTTTCATTGCCGCCAAGTATGCCGGCAAGCAGTTCGTCGATTTTTTCCTCTATTTCGGAATCGATGCCGGATGTACCGTCCCGCAGCTTTTTCGTGCCGCCTTTATATGCGGCAAGGCCGTCCCGCAGTTCCTTTACTGCAGAATTCAGCTCTGCTCCTGCTTTGTACAGTTCATTTGCAGACGCCGCGACCATGGACGCGGAAGAACTGAATTCTCCGGCGCCCTTTGCCAGTTCCCCGGCTCCGGCCTCCAACTGCGCCACGCCGTCAGTATAGCCTTTCAGGCCCCGCGTAAACTGCACGACTCCGTCAAGCTGGTTTTTCACGCCTGTAATTATGTCCGAAAGACCGGGCATCTGCGAAAGCTTTGAAAGCACGTCTGCGTAATTCTCCGGCGTCAGTGCCGGGATCCTGGAATCGATCGCGCCTAGTTGGGCGTTGGCGGAATCGAAAGCTGCCTGCTGTATGGCATAGGCGCCGCTCATAAGCGAGCCGTTCTGTCCTGCAAGTTCCCGAAGGCCCTCTTTCAGCGCCGCTGCTCCGGCATCCAGCCTGACGGCGCCGGCGGAAAGCTGCCCGATGCCGTCATTAAAGGCTTTCAGACCTTCCATGTATTTTTTCATTCCGTCTGAAAGCTGATCGAGACCGTTAAGCAGTTCACCTGCGCCGCTGTCGAGCTCCTTTACCGCATTTGCCAGCTGCGATATCTGGTCGCTGAACATGCCGGTGTCGGTGTCTATCCCGAAAACCAGTTTTATGCCGTTTATAGTGATCGGATCCATTACGAAATCATGCACATTTGCTGACACAGACAGGTCAGCGCCTTTCCCCGGCAATACCGTCCAGGTGATCTGCTTTTTGCCGCCTGCTTCGGCAATGACCGCATCATCTGCGGCTATATCGGAGCAAAGCTCGCTGTCGAGCGTAAGCGCGACCTGCAGCGCATAGTTGTGGAAAAAAATACCGTTGGCTTTTTCATTCCGCTTCACTGATACGGCGATCTTCAGCCTGCCGCTTTTGCCTGCCAGATCGTCTGCCGGCATTTGTTTATCGTCCAGGTAATATGTTATCGAGATGTCCCAGGGCAGTTCTTTCTCCTTAAGGGTTCCCTGGTAGTAGAACTTATCAGCGGCTGTATCTATGGTGATCTTGTCGCCGTCCTGTACCAGATTTTCAGAGGTGGTCAGGTTCCGGACCTCGGAGTAATCGCCGTAATCGGTGATGGCGCCGCCGTTGAATATATTTACGACATAAAGGTCCTTTACAGACCCATCATGGTCAAGTATGCCATAAACTGCTTCTTCTTTGTAAGACGGGGCATCCCGGACTGCCGTGGCCCCAGGATCCTCTTCCGATGCAGTTGCAGCAGCCGAATATGATGCCGGAACTGAAGCCGATGCCGCGGCAAACAGCATTGTCATTATCAGAAGCAGAGAGATCGCTTTCTTCATTCGATATCACTTCCTTTACTGTTTTTTATGCCATGGAATCTGTTGTTAAGAGTCGTTTTCCTGATGACCCTGTCGAACAGTACGAGCAGCGCGGGCAGCACACAGGCCACCATTATAAAGGACAGCAGAGTGCCTCTGCCAAGGAGTATGCCCAGTTCGATTATGATAGGGTTGTTTGAGGTATATGCCAGCGTAAAGCCGGAAGCGGCGAGGATGACCGCCGAGATGAGTATAGCCGCCAGGTTGTCCCCGATCGTGATGCGCATGGCATCCTTCTTTGGGTATTGCTTCCTGTTGTCCAGGTACTTATTAGTGAAAAGGATCGCATAGTCCACGGTCGCCCCAAGCTGCACGGTGCTGATGATCAGGTAACCGACGAAGTTCAGCGGTTGTCCTGCGAAATACGGGAACGAGAGATTGAT
>DAOSCC010000185.1:0-4961 GCA_035361135.1 Clostridiales bacterium
TTTTCCTGAATGTCTTCCTGACCTTGCCCATACCTTTGCATTCAGGGCACGGATCCGTTATTATTTTGCCCTCGCCGCGGCACATGTCACACGTCCTGACGTCGATAAACTGGCCAAAAGCAGTGGCATGCTTGTGCTGTATCTGCCCCGTCCCGCCGCACTTCTTGCAGGTGGCCGGACTTGTGCCGGGCTTCGATCCGGAACCTCCGCATTTCGGACAGTTCTCATGCCTGCTCATGGTTATTTCCTTTTCAACACCAAAAGCAGCCTCTTCGAACGTGATCTCGACGGAATACTTCAGATCCGCGCCTTTCTGCGGGCCTGTGCGGCTCCTCGATGAACGTCCGAACCCGGCGCCGCCGAAAAACGACTCGAATGTTTCGAATATATCGCTGAATCCACCGAAGTCAAAACCTCCGAAGCCGGCACCGGCGCTGCCGAATCCGTTGGGATCCACACCTGCATGTCCGAACTGGTCATATCTTGCCCTCTTCTGAGGGTCGCTCAGCACTTCGTACGCTTCATTTATCTCCTTGAATTTCGCTTCCGCATCCTTGTCCCCGGGGTTCATATCGGGATGGTACTGTTTTGCCAGTTTCCTGTAAGCCTTTTTTATCTCGTCCTCATCCGCGTTCCGGTTTACCCCGAGCACTTCGTAGTAATCCCTCTTTGACTGCGGCAATTCTCCACATCTCCTATCACAAAACTATCTTTTCACCGAATACTGTTGCCCATATAAGTATAATAGCTCATATGAGTACAATACAATATCTCATGCAAATTCTCATGTAAACTCATCAAAAGGGGACAATTGACACTGTCCCCTTTATCGCCTGCTTGCTCCTGGAAGCCATGACTCGTAAAGCTTCCGCTCTGATGAAATCCATCGGCTTTACGATAAATTCCATTTTCATGCCTCGATATTATAACATACTTTTCATATAAAATTTTCGTTTGCAGAAAAAATTTACTTATCCAGCTGTATTCCAACGAGGCGACGGCAGGACGTCCATCGCCTCGCTGCATCATTACAGCGTATTTTTTACAGGAGTTTTCTTTTACAGGAATTTACCCGCTTCAGATCAGCCCTTATTTTTTATCGTCCTCGTCAACGACCTTGTAATCGGCGTCATACACATTATCCTGCCCCATCCCGGGACCTGCCTGCTGCCCTGCATCGAAGCCGGCACCGGGGTTCGGCCCTCCCTGGGCGCCCGGATTCTGCTGGTAGATCTTTGCGGAGATCTCATAGAACGCCTGCGTAAGGGCTTCGGTAGCCGATTTGATCCTTGCCGTGTCAGTGCCTTTCAGCGCTTCCTTTACATTGTTGATCGCAGTCTCGATCTTCGACCTGTCTTCAGGCGACAGTTTGTCCCCGAGCTCTTTCAGCGTCTTCTCGGACTGGTAGACCATCGAGTCGGCATTGTTCCTGATATCCACCTCTTCCTTGCGCTTCTTGTCCTCGGCCGCATATTTCTCGGCTTCCTTGACCGCCCGCTGGATCTCGTCTTCCGAAAGGTTCGTCGATGCCGTGATCGTTATCTTCTGCTCATTTCCTGTGCCAAGATCCTTTGCCGAAACATGCACGATACCGTTGGCGTCGATATCGAAGGTAACCTCGATCTGCGGAACTCCCCTCGGGGCAGGCGGTATACCGGTAAGGTGGAATCTTCCTAGCGTCTTGTTGTATGCAGCCATCTCCCTTTCGCCCTGCAGCACATGGATTTCGACGCTTGTCTGGCCGTCGGCCGCAGTGGAGAAGATCTGGCTCTTCTTCGTAGGTATGGTGGTATTCCTTTCGATAAGCTTGGTAAATACTCCGCCAAGAGTCTCGATACCAAGTGAAAGCGGAGTGACGTCCAGCAGCAGCAGGTCTTTGACTTCGCCTGCCAGAACACCGGCCTGGATGGCAGCGCCTATGGCAACGCATTCATCAGGGTTGATGCCCTTGAACGGTTCCTTGCCGAGGTACTTTTTAACTGCGTCCTGGAAAGCCGGTATCCTCGTGGATCCGCCTACCAGCAATACCTTGTCGATCTTTTCCGGCGTCAGCCCGGCATCCTGTATTGCCTGCCTTGTCGGCCCCATCGTCATTTCCACCAGGTCGGCCGTCAGTTCATCGAACTTCGCGCGGGTCAGCGTCATGTCCAGGTGTTTCGGGCCCGACGCATCGGCCGTGATGAACGGAAGGTTGATGTTTGTCGTGGTTACGCCGGAAAGCTCTATCTTGGCCTTCTCAGCAGCTTCCTTCAGCCTCTGCAGTGCCATTTTGTCGGTCCTGAGATCTATCCCGTTTTCTTTCCTGAACGATTCTGCCAGGTAGTCTATGATCCTCTGGTCGAAATCATCGCCGCCGAGCCTGTTGTTTCCGCTGGTTGCAAGCACTTCGAAAACGCCGTCGCCAATCTCGAGTATGGACACGTCGAATGTGCCGCCTCCAAGGTCAAACACCAGGATCTTCTGGTCATGTTCCTTGTCAAGCCCGTATGCAAGGGCTGCAGCCGTAGGCTCGTTGATGATCCTGAGTACTTCGAGGCCTGCGATCCTTCCGGCGTCCTTCGTAGCCTGCCTCTGCGAATCGCTGAAATATGCCGGCACGGTGATAACAGCCTGCGTCACCTGTTCTCCCAGGTAAGCTTCGGCATCCGCCTTCAGTTTCTGCAGGATCATGGCCGAAATTTCCTGCGGAGTATAGCTCTTATCATCTATCTTTACCCTCCTGTCGGTGCCCATGTCCCTCTTTATCGATATGACCGTACGTTCAGGGTTGGTTATTGCCTGTCTTTTTGCAACCTGTCCGACAAGTCTTTCACCGGTCTTGGAAAAGGCCACAACAGACGGTGTTGTCCTGCTGCCTTCAGGATTCGGGATAACGACAGGTTCGCCTCCCTCCATAACAGCAACACATGAGTTTGTTGTGCCGAGATCTATTCCTATTACTTTTGCCATAATGTACCTCCCTGCTAAGTTATATTAGTATTGGATTGAAAATAATGATCGTTCTTAAATATGCTATTTATCTGCCTTGCGGTAATATGCCCGGCAGCAGGCATATGGCCGGTACGCCTGAGCTTGTGACCATCCGGCTCCCACAGCTTGCGGTCATTTCCTGCATCAGCCTGCGGCCGTCCGCTGCAGAAGCTTCGGTACCGCCGGTCAGTTCGCCACCTTGACCATGCTGTGGCGTACGACCTTGTCCTTGTACCTGTAGCCTTTCTGGAACTCCTCAACAATGACGCTGGTGCCCAGGGATTCGTCCTCCACATGCATCACCGCATTGTGGAGCAACGGATCAAAAGTCTCATTGAGAGCCTTTATCTCCTCTACTCCGATTTTTTTCAATATGTCCCTGAACTGTTTAAAGACCATTTCAACGCCATCTTTCAGAGACTGCGCCGAGCTGTCGGCTGATACGGCATTCTGCGCTCTTTCAAGATTATCGATAACAGGCAGGAACTCCCTGATCACGTCGCAGACAGCATCGTCATACAGGGCTTCCTTCTCTTTAACCGTTCTTTTCTTGAAATTATCGAATTCTGCGGCTGTCCTCTGGAGTCTGTCCAGGTATTCGCCGCATTTTTTCTTCTGCTCTTCAAGCTCTGACTTTACAGCTTCCAGTTCTTCTTTAAGGGCTTTGGTTTCCGCTGTCTCGTTTTCGCCGCCGGTATTGCCGTGCCCGTCTTCGGTATCGGGCGTTTCAGCCTTACCGTCTGTTCCGGCTGTATCGCCGGCTTCGCTTTCTTCCGCCGATCCTGACATGTTGCCGGTGATCACGTCACTGTCCGTACTGTTCAGGTTTTCGGCGCTGCTTGCTTCAGCTTGGTTCTTCTGTCTTTTATCGCTCATTTCGCTAAATCATCCTTTGACAAGTATTTCCCTTCCAGGGATATTAAAAATCGTCCGGACAGACCTGCCGCAGGCATCTGCCGGACCGGCGGCGCCATGCCGCTGTCCGATACTTTACTCGTCTTCCGGCTCATGCCCCAGGAGTTTGCTGATCTCTTCACTCACCAGCTTTTTCATATAGCTGATGGACGAAATGACCTTGTTGTACGCCATCCTTGTAGGGCCAATGATGCCGATAGTTCCCACCATCGTGTCAGATACATTATAACTGACCGTAACCAAACTGCAATCCCTGATGCTGGAAAGGTCGTTTTCCGATCCGATCCTGACAGTGATGCCGTTTGGCCGGGTTGAATCGTATACTGCCCTGCATATGGAGGTCTTTTCGTCAAGCATGCTCAGGAACTGCCTTGCTTTGTCCATATCCTTGAATTCAGGATGATTGAGTATATTTGTGGAACCCTCCACATACATCTCATGATCCCCCATCTGATATATGCAGTCGGCAGTTCCGTCCAGTATCGGCTGCATGATATCCCCGGACACGCCGATCTCTCTGCCCAGGGTCTTTATACCTTCAGTATCGGCCTGTTCGAACGTGAGACCTGCCAGTTTGTCATTCAACAGGTTCGATATCCGGCCAAGCATCTCCGAGGTTGCCTGCTCTGATATCTTGATCAGGGCGTTCCTTACGATGCCCGCGTTGTTTACGACTATTACCAGCGCTTTTCCCGCTTCTATCGGAACGACCTGTACCGTTTTTATCGTACTGCTCCTCATCTTCGGTGTCACTGCCATGGATGTATACTTGGTGAAGTTCGATAGGACAGCGGTAGCCTGCTTCAGCAACTGGCTCAGTTCATATACCCGTGTATTCACTGCTGACCTCAGTTCCCTTATCTCTGCATTGTTCAGGCTGCGCGTCGGCATGAGCTTGTCGACATACAGCCTGTACCCCTTGTCCGATGGCACGCGGCCTGCGGAAGTATGCGGCTGCGCAAGATAGCCCATCTCTTCGAGGTCCGCCATCTCGTTCCTGATCGTAGCCGAACTCAGCCCAAGCTCGTATTTCCTGGCGATTGTCCTTGAGCCGATAGGTTCGGCCTTATCGATGT
>DAOSCC010000186.1:0-4932 GCA_035361135.1 Clostridiales bacterium
GGAGAAACTCAGGGAACATGGATCGTTTCCCGATAAAGTCATCCTTGCCGGACACTCGGCTGGCGCCCACCTGGTAACATTCCTGGCATACAGCGATTTTCTGGATAAGACCGGATTCGATAAAAATATGATCAAAGGCGTGATAAGCATAAGCGGGCCGATAAATTTCGCCGAATGCAAAAACAGCTTCGTCAGCAAAGTGATCAGCGACTTCGCGGCAACTGATGAAAACAAGGCAAAGGCTGATCCATATCCATATCTGAAAGACGACGCCGACATACCCATACTGTGCATACACGGAGATCGCGATCCGGTAGTCGAACCGGCCAACTCTATTTCATTTGTGAACAGGATCAACGAAATCAGGGATGGACTTGGCGAACTTATCATGATCAGGGGCGGCTTGCATACGAACATTGCCAAGCTTTTCTGGAACGGCCTGGATGAACATGCCAGGATGGACGAGTGGATCCTGAAGGTTGAAAGACCGGCTCCATACGACGGCACGATGCCCGCTTCAAATACTTGATCCATCAGTCCCGCATAGGCATGGCATATCCTGGAACATCCTGATCTTACCGCAGCTTCCGGTGCCAGTTTGGCCTGACAATGCCGTCCTTTTGCCATGGCCAGGTATAAAGGGAGCCGCAGATCCACACGCCTCCCACGCCGGGAACCCTAACTGCAGCGGTGTTATATCTTCTTTCTTTTTACTGCATCAATGAAAAACAAATGATAAACGATATCGATATATCCATCATTCAAAATCCGCTTGTGTATATACAGGAGCTCTTCTGCATATTTTTTCGCAGAAAACTGCGGAAACACCCACGGGAACGCTTTCATGTAAATGCCCAGTGCCCCGACATCATAGAACCTGATGAAACTTATTTCCTCATCTGAACCAGCGATTTCAAATCCGTTCTGCATCAGTTCCTTTTCCGCATAGTTCAGGTTCCAGTCTGAAATTTGAATGTTTTTGTTGTCGAACAACTGGATCAGGTTCGCGATGGAAAGGCTTCCAACCTGCTGGGTGATGAAATGTGCATCATCTTTCAAAATCCGATATATTTCCTGAGGGCAATATGCTTCATGTCTGTCCGTGACCAGGTCGAAAAAGTCATCGTCAAAAGGCAGGTTACTGTTATATGGCGGCCCTTCATCACCATCGACTTCTACTACCGTTACACCAAGAGGTTCGAGATTTCTCTTCGCTATTTCAACATTGGGCTTGTATCCTTCCGTTGCATACGTTTCTCCCGGCAAAGGTACAAACGCTTTCAACTTTTCACCCCCGCCCGTGCCCAGGTCCAATAGTCTTTCAGCATTGTACAGGTATGGCCTTATCCTGCTGTAATAGTTCCATTTTACAGGGGCTTCCTGCATCCTGCCTGTTCCTGTTATGTAGGAAAAATCCCATCCCGAAAACCTGAAGCCGTCAATTTCATGGATCAACTGTTCAAAATAGCCCATAATCATCCCGTCCTTTTGCGGTATCATCCTTCCGGTATCTGCGGAAATATTCCGGCCACGTCATTTTCAGCCGTTTTTTAATATTATACTTTCATACGAGAATTTTCCAAATGACTTTTCGACCCTGTCAGAACAATCAGTGACTTTTTAGCTTCGGATCTGATATATAGCCGGTCTTTGCCGTTTCCTGCCGACGTGCTCATGAAATATAAAGGATTTTCATGCTGCCGAGTTTATGCCCGAGTTCATTGCGAAGAAAGTCCCCGGCATCTTCCCTGACCTCCTGACGATACGAGTATTTTCCTCTTCCCCGCCCTGTCATCAGGCAATGGTCGTATATTTTCATTGCCCCCGGGAATGCCTCGGAATTTATTGCATTATGGACATAACTGTACGTCATGAGGATTATCTCTATAAATCCGGTTTTTTTAACATGTTGAGACAACTCATCTGCAAGGTACTCAATGAGTTCGCCGTATATCTTCTTCCAGTCCTGTACCAGGATAACCGGAGCTATCAGCATCCCTACGGGATACCCGGCTTCCGCCATATTATTGAGAGCCCGTACGCGTGTTTCGAGCGGTGAAGTCCCGATCTCCACTTTTCTGATGATCTCCGTTGGATTCACGCTCATACGGAAAATGGTTTTTCCCCGGTGGTCCAGGTCCAGCAGCGGTTCAACCATGTCGAACTTCGTGGGGAACGTGAGGAAGCCCCGCCCGTTCCTGGCGAAATAATCGATCGTCCAGTTGAGATTCCCCGTTATGGTATTCTCCAGCACCAGGTCGCTGTTGCTCCCGATTTCAAATGTCTGGGGCACAGATGCCTCCCTGGCCGTTTTCAGCAGTTTCAGCATCATTTGCTCGCGATTGACGAACAACCGCAAATAGGAGCATTTGTTGTAGTTGCACACAAGATAGCAATACAGGCACATGGCCCGGCAGCCGGAGGATGTATATGGCACCAGCCAGTCGGATACTTTATGGTTCTCAACATACTTATGGGTCTTTCGGATCCCAATTACGAGGTGTCTTTTGAGCTTCGGGAATTCCCGGTTCTCTGCCGAAGTGAACTCAGGGATGCGATTATGCGACTCGATCTCGATCCACGGCAGCGACTGGTACTTTTGCTTCAGCATTTTCCCAAGCTCATACCTCAATGAATCCGGCTCATAATAAACCGCGTCAAAGTTCATATCCATATCGATTTCCACCATGCTGTGATATATCCGGCTTTAGCTTATTATCAGCGATGCTTTCCGATAATATACACCTGCATTGGTGGCATAACATCCGTGTCGAAAAGGCATTGGTGGTATAACGTTTGTGTCTGGTTGAAGTGCTGAGATGGCTGGGCAGCCCGGACCACGTTTATAATGTCAACCGCTGGCATTTTATCATCAAAACGCTCATCAATATTTCCAGACCGTTTTCATCGATATTCCCGGACTGACTTATTGATATATTTCAAAAAACGGAATCCCATATCGTTGTAAAATTGCCGTTCGCTTTCTTCAACCAGCACCCAGTTCTCCATGGCGTCGAGGTTCGGGAAATGCCGGTCGGCTTCAAAAACTTTTTCGAAACGCGTGATATATACATCGGAGCAATATGGCAGAAGCTGTGTATATACAGATTCGCCGCCGATCACAAAAACATCGTCGGTGTCGTATTTCTCAAGTTCATCGAAAAGCTCTTCCAGCGAGCGGCAGATAATGAGCCTCTCATCATCGTAGTCCGCGCTTCTGCTCAGCACTATGTTGACCCTGTCCCTGAGCGGTTCCCTTCCGGGCAATGACTCGAATGTGTCCCTGCCCATCACGACGACCTTTCCGGTCGTCATCTTCCAGAAAAACTTCATATCATCGGGAACCCGCACCAGCAGTTTCCCGCCGCGGCCTATGCCCCAGTTGAGATCTGCCGATAGTATAGCCTTCATGGTCCGCTCCTTTCCATTCTTCCAGGGACATTCCTCAGCTGCGAAGCATTGCTCCATGCAGAGGAGTGTCCCTGCACCTTTTTCACACCGCCACGGGGATATTCTTTATCTGCGGCCAATGCTTATAATTCTCCAGTACAAAGTCATCCACGGTGAAGTTGTAGAAATCCTTAACATCCGGATTTATAATCAGTTTCGGCGCTGGATAAGGCTCACGGTCAAGCAATTCCTTTACCATTGGGATATGCCTGTCGTAAATATGGGCATCGGCGATCACGTGCACAAGTTCGCCTGCTTCCAGCCCGCTGACCTGTGCGAACATGTGGACCAATATGGCGTACTGGCAGACATTCCAGTTGTTAGCCACAAGCAGGTCATTGGAACGCTGGTGCAATATTGCGTTGAGCTTTTTACCCGTGACGTTGAAAGTCACGCTGTATGCACACGGGTAAAGGTTCATTTCATGCAGGTCGCTGTGGACATACATATTGGTGATGATCCGCCGGCTGTACGGGTTGTGTTTCAGGTCGTACAATACCCTGTCCACCTGGTCGAACTCGCCTTCCGGATACTTGTGTTTTATCCGCATCTGGTAACCGTACGCTTTGCCGATCGATCCGTTTTCGTCGGCCCAACTGTCCCAGATATGGCTGTTAAGGTCCCTCATATTGTTGGATTTCTTCTGCCATATCCAAAGCAGTTCATCTATGGCCGCTTTGAGATTCGTATATCGTAACGTCATTATCGGGAATTCTTCAGACAGATCATACCTGTTGACGACACCGAACTTCTTTATCGTGTGAGCAGGCGTCCCGTCCTCCCATCTGGCACGCACTGTCTGGCCCTCTGACGAAAATCCGTTTTCCAGGATGTCTTTGCACATTTCCTTGAAGATAATGTCCGCTTTGCTCATATCTCTGCCCACCGCCATTTCCTTCGTATTTAAAAATATTATACCTTTCGGGCGTAATTTTTCCAACTGTTTATTACCGACGAAGCTAAGCCATCAATGACATCTCCTGACAGTCTCCCTGGCAAGGCTATGCACAGTGATCCCTGTAAAATGAAAAGGCATGGCTCCCTGTCCATGCCTTTCCGTTTTTATATCTTCTGATGTTTTTCATTTCATACATACTTTCCTATTTTGCCTTTGACCTGACTTCCTCGGTTATCCTGGCTATGAAGTCATCGAGAAGCATAGGGCCAAGGTCTCCGTCCTTGCGGGACCTTACGGCCACCTGGCCGTTCTCCGCTTCCTTGTCTCCCAGGACGAGCATATACGGAACTTTTTCCATCTGTGCTTCCCTGATCTTGTATCCGATCTTCTCATTCCTGTAGTCGACTTCCGCCCTGATACCGGCATCCTGGAGCTTCCCTGCCACCTGCCGTGCATAATCGTGGTGCTTGTCGACTATGGGCAGCACCTTCACCTGTACCGGAGCGATCCAGGTCGGCAGTGCGCCGGCGTATTTTTCGATCAGCAGCGCAAGCGTCCTTTCATAGCATCCGATAGACGTCCTG
>DAOSCC010000187.1:0-4885 GCA_035361135.1 Clostridiales bacterium
AGTATTTCGTTGACAAGAACGGAAAGAAGTACGTAGAAGGCGACTGGATCTCACTGGACGGCTCCACCGGAAACGTATACGGCGAACAGCTTCCGACAGTCGATCCTGAAATGGCGGGCGACTTTGCAACACTTATGTCATGGGCAGACGAGATCAGGGCCCTGAAGGTAAGGACCAATGCGGATACACCCAAGGATGCCGCAGTTGCGGTCAGGTTCGGTGCAGAAGGAATAGGCCTGTGCCGTACCGAGCATATGTTCTTTGAATCCGACAGGATATTCGCATTCAGGCAAATGATCGTCTCAAGCAATGCCGAACAGAGGAAGAAGGCCCTTGAAAAGATCCTGCCGATGCAGAGAGGCGATTTCGAAGCACTCTTTACTGCGATGAAGGGTCATCCTGTGACCATAAGGCTGCTGGATCCTCCGCTGCATGAATTCCTGCCCCAGGACGAGGGAGAGATCAAAGAACTGGCCGATGAACTCGGCATCTCTGCTGATGAGCTCAAGAACGTCATAAAGAACCTGCACGAACTCAACCCGATGATGGGCCACAGGGGCTGCCGTCTGGCCGTCTCATATCCTGAGATCGCCGAGATGCAGACAAGGGCTATCATCGAAGCTGCGATAAACGTCAATAAGAAGGGCATGAATGTGACTCCTGAGATCATGATCCCGCTGGTTTGCGAACTCAAGGAGATGAAGTTCGTCAAGGATATCATTGTAAAGACTGCTGACGCCGTCATCAAGGAAGCCGGAGTCAGCCTGGAATACAAGGTCGGAACAATGATCGAGATCCCGAGGGCAGCTTTGCTGGCTGATGAGATCGCAAAAGAAGCAGAGTTCTTCTCCTTCGGTACAAACGACCTGACCCAGATGACTTACGGCCTGAGCCGTGACGACGCCGGAAGGATCCTTGAAGATTACTACCAGGCAAAGATATTCGAATTCGACCCGACTGCAAGGATAGACCAGTCAGGCGTCGGCAAGCTGATGAAGATAGCTGTCGAGGGCGGAAAGGCAACAAGGCCCGACATCAAGCTCGGCATCTGCGGAGAGCACGGCGGAGATCCGTCATCAATAGAGTTCTGCCATAACATCGGCCTGAACTATGTTTCATGCTCGCCGTTCCGTGTGCCGATAGCAAGGCTTGCAGCCGCACAGGCGCAGGTCAAGAATCCGAGGAGCAAATAAATGAAACGGTGAACCTGGTGTATCAGGCAATCAAAAACCGGTATGGCATATAATGCTGTACCGGTTTTTCATATACTTTAGCGGTCGGACTTATGGCGAAGGTCTCGTCTATCTGTGGAATGCTTTCACACACTCGTATACCTGATCTTTCCTGCGTAAAATTTTTCTTATACCTGTTTAAAGAAAATCCCGCTTTGAACAGGTATGTTCATGAAAGGTTCTGTCATAAATTCACATTCGCCCGGGAATGGTTCTGCTCTGAGGCGCTGATTTCATCCAAAGTATGTCTGCATTTGCAATAATTCCTCAGATAGTCCACTGGTTATGGATGATGCCTGACAGTTTCCAGCCGCCTTTATATTCTTCGAACACCAGCCTGAGGCTTTGCCAGTCCATGCCCTCATACTTCGGGTCAAATCCTGAGAAGTAGTATTCCACGATGATCGAACCGGGGTAGGCTTCAAACTGGTTTTCAACAGCGTTTCCATAGCTGAGCACTTCATTGTATCCGATCTTTTCAGCATTGGCGAAGTCATTTGAATAAACGAAAACATCGTAATATTCGGCGGGCGTCAGGATGATCTCATCGCCTGTGCCGTCGTAATAGCCCCACATATATTTCTTTTTGTCATTGAAGAAATTTTTGACTTCTTCTGCAGTGAATACCAGGTCCTGCTTCAGATCAACAGAAGTATAGGGGGTGAACCTCAGACCGTTCACGGGATGTACAAAGTCCGAGATGGCTTGCGCGTCTTTGGCTTTAAGGGCCTGGATGACCTTAGCTGCAGTTGCTTTTATGATCTTTTCGGCATATTCAGGTTTAATGATCCCGTTTTCATCATAAAGCAGTTCCTTGTCGATCTCGTCGGCCGGAGAACCATCCTTGCTGTCATTGGTCCCATCAGTGGCATCGCCGGTCTCATCGGTACCGTTTCCGGCTGTGTTTCCGTCCTTCTGATCTTCGCCGTCTTTTGCCTGGCCATTGTCAGTCTGCTCCTGCGGGGCAGGTTCATGATTTGTTTCTCCATCCCTGCCGCGTACGTAGCGGTCATATATCATGAGCGCTGCAGTAACGACGACAGCACAAATGACTATTGTTGCGATGATGTTCTTCAATGTTTTGCTCATTATAGAGTACCTCCGTATGTTCATATAATACAATGACGAAAACCACAGGATATTGTTCCGTGCATGCAAATCCACTATGCTGCCTTGAATGCAATGTATAATCCTGGTCATGAACTTCGATTTTTCCCATGTCGTCTATTATATCAGTTATTATTTCTGGAAATGGAGTAAAATATTATAAAAAAGTGTTTCATTGGGTATTTCCTGATCATGGTATTGCTGCTCATACCAGGGTGTTCCGTAAATAAGGACTTAGAGAAGGACAGCCGGCAGCAAACTGACCGTCTTGTTCAGGAAAATCGCCGGCAGATCGCGGATCAGGATGGATGCAAAAACACGAGACAGACGGATCATGACCGATTCCCGACGACCTTTGGTTTGTCAGTACAGGGTGGTGCAGTTATTCGATGCTCCACCCTGTTTTATGCCTGAATATGCTCAGATTTGCAAATTCTATGAAGGATATTGATATAATTTGTTGAATAAATAAATATGAGTTTTTGCTGTAAATGGAGAATCATTGCAAAATTTTAACGAAAGCAGAGAGAAACGTAATGCCATGCAGAAGAGGCCAGGTCAGCAGATATAATGGATCGCTCAGGTCTTCCGGCCCGTTTATGGGAGGCGCGGGCAGTCATCCAGCCCTCAGGACGGCGGTACGTGTCATTGCCGTTTCCCTGCTGCTGTGTGCTGCAATGATGATACCCTTTGCTTCAGCAGCGCCGGAAGATGAGCCGGACAGCGTGCTGGTCATCCATTCATACGACCAGGGGCTTGCCTGGACGTACAGGCAGAACGAAGGGATACTCAATACTCTTGCCGGCGCCGAAGAAAGCCTGCAGGTATATGTGGAATACATGGATAGCAGAAACTACCCGGACAGCGGGAATCTCGAGCGGTTCAGGGAATACTGCCGCTACAAGTATTCGGACAGGGAGATCGATATCGTTATAACCACGGACGAGGCCGCGCTCCGGTTTGCCCTGGACAACCGCGCCGAACTGTTTTCGGATGCGCCTGTCGTTTTCTCGGGTGTAAGCGAGTCAGCGGCAAAAGAGATCATCGGCGACAGGACGGGCGTAACGGGCATTGTTGAGGAGATCGACGCGGTCGGCACTGTGAAGGCGGCTTTTGGGATAAATCCCGGCATAAAGAAAATATACGTCATTTTTGACGACAGCGCCAACAGCGTCATACAGGGCCAATCAGCCCTGGAAGCAATAAAGGAATATGCGGCGAAGGCGGAAGTGGTCGCGCTGAGCAGCAGTGACACTGCGAAAGTACTGGATTCGGTCAGCAATGCGGAAGATAACAGCATAGTAGTATTCTCAGCGCTGACAGCCGGACATGCTGCAGATATGTCCGGGTTCAACCATTTTTGCGCCGCTTTGGGCAGGGAAAGCAGGGCGCCCGTCTATCACCTGTATGATACGGGGTTTGGAAACGGCGCGGTTGGCGGGAGCATGGTTTCAGGCGCAGTGCAGGGTGAAGAAGCTGCAAAACTTGCATTGAGGATACTTGAAGGCGAAGATATATCGGGAATGCCCTTCGAAAAGAAGAATACGACCAGGTATGTGTTCGATTACAAGGCGCTTCAGCGTTTTAACATCGATACGGCCCTGCTGCCTCCGGGCAGTGAGATCATAAACAAGCCCGGTTCGTATCTTGAAGATCACAGGCACACGGTCCTTGTCGCCGTAGTCGTAATAGTGATGCTGCTTATTTTCATCACTGTCCTGCTGTTTTATCTGAAAAGGCTGCAGACGATGAAAAAAGAGCTTTCGCAAAGCAATGAAAATCTGACGGGACTGTATGAGGACCTGTCTCTTGCCAGCAGGAAACTCAAAAAGCAGTATGATGAACTGATAGCAGTCCAGAAGGATCTGAGCATAAGCGAGTACAAGTTTGAACTGCTCTTTGAAAAAATGATGGACGGATTCTTCATATTCGAGCCTGTGTACAATTCAGTTGGAAAGATCGTCGATATACGTTTCCTGATGGTGAACCCCGGATTCTTCCGGAATTTTGGCATGGAAAAAACAATGGTCGTCGGCAAGACCTGGCTTGAGGTTTTCGGAAGCCCGAACAGGAACCTGGCACGTTACCAGAATCTTCTCGAGACAGGACGGTCGGAGAGGTTTGAGTCTTATGATCCCCAGAGCAGGAAGTATTACCTTGTTGAAATGTTCCTGATAGAAAAGAACCAGGCAGGAGTCATATTCGAGAACATCACGGACTACAAAAAAGCGCTGAAAGAGGTCAGGCAGCTTAACGCCGAACTTGAAAAACGCGTGGCCGACAGGACTGCAAAGCTGAGGGAGGCGGTGGCCGAACTGGAGTCCTTTGCTTATACGGTATCGCATGATATGAAATCGCCGATGAGGGCTGTCGACGGTTATGTCCAGATACTTCTCGAGGACTTCGGGGACAAGCTTGACAGTGACGCTGTCCAGATGCTGAACAACATTCGCACCATAAGCAGGGAATCCATCGATATGATCAATATGATACTGCAGTATTCGAAGACATCTGCGGCTGTACTTAACAAGGAGCCGGTGGATATG
>DAOSCC010000188.1:0-4816 GCA_035361135.1 Clostridiales bacterium
AAGACCGAAAAACCCATTGACATGTTCCCGTAAACGTAAGGTTCAAAAAATCAGCCCAAGACATCAATCCAAGCGGCTCGGGCCATATTGAATGCACTGGAAATATACCTCAGGCAGGACGGATATAATGTCATAAAGGCATCAAACGGTGTACAGGCTTTGGAAATACTGAAAACCAGCGTTGTACACCTGATACTGCTCGATGTCATGATGCCGCAGATGGACGGCATCATGACTGCCGTTAAGATCCGCGAGAACAATATCAACATACCGATCATTTTTTTAAGCGCAAAAAGTGAGGATACGGACAGGGTTTTGGGCCTTAATATGGGCGGCGACGATTATGTTACGAAGCCCTTTAATATTGTCGAACTGCTTGCCAGGGTGAGAGCTCATCTGAGACGTTATGCCAGGCTTGGCGGCCTTGCGGTGCAGACTGCGGAGTGCCTGAACGTATACAGAACAGGCGGGCTTGTGGTCGATGATAACAAAAAGAAGGTTACTGTTGACGGTGACGAAGTACAGCTGACCGCAACGGAATACAACATTCTAAAGCTGCTTATCAGCAACCCGGAGCGTGTTTTTTCAGCCAGCCAGATATACGAAGCGGTATGGAACGAGCCCGCTTTCAATGTCGGCAAAATCGTTTCGGTCCATATAAGGCACATCAGGGAAAAGATCGAAATCGACCCGAAAGAGCCAAGATACCTGAAAATCGTCTATGGCCTTGGATATAAGGTGGTGCAAATTGATTGAAGAAGCTACTTGATTCATATCTTTCCTTTATCCTGCTGCTGGCTGTATTATTCTGCTGTGCCTTTTTAGTTGTGTGCAGTATATTCAGTCACTTTAGATATTATGCAATAGAGTTGCTCCAGGTGAGCTGGGATGCTGACAGTTGGGCGACAGTCGCATTTGTATCTGGCGTTGTCCTGCTCCCCATCTTTGCTGCATCGATATGGATCCAGGTCAAAAACGGCAGGCTGGTCCTTTGGAGATCATCAAAACCGGAGTTCATTATCATTACTGTCCTGGTAACTTTACTCATCGCAATAATCTACAACCTTGTACGATATGACAGGTTTATGAATCTGATCCTGAGGATCCTTGTACTGCCTTTTGCAGCTTACATTCTTACCGTATTCTGGTTTGTAAGGCTGACCGCATTCCTGCAGACAGGCGGCAGATACAAGAAATCCTCCTGGTATAAGTTTTATATGCGGTTTCCGATAAACCAGCCGATTTCTGTTTTTGTTACTGGCCTTTTGCTGATGTCGCCCGTTTATTTGCTGCTGGATCTGAATACTGGTACGTTTATCCTGGCAATATCCCATTTTGCTTTAGTAACGGCATTGGCAGAATACCTGTCAAAGTTTTCCGAAACCATGGCCGCCCGGTTTGAGAAAATCGCCGAGGACAGGCTGAGAGCCGAGAGGATGAAAACAGAGCTTATTGCCAATGTATCACATGATATAAAAACGCCTATCACTTCCATCATAAACTATGCTGACCTTATCAGCAGCGAAAGTACTGTGAATGAGCGGCTGAAGGAATATACATCTGTTATCCGCAGGAAGTCGCTGAGGCTCAAGTCCCTGATGGAGGACCTGATCGAAGCCAGCAAAGCGGGGACGGGCAACATTAAAATGACATTGGAGACCATCGATTTTGGCGAGCTTTTGGGGCAGATCATGGGGGAGTATGACGAGCAGATGGAGAAAAACCATCTCCAGCTCATAGCTAAAATCCCCGAAACGCCTGTAAGTATCCAGGCTGATGGAAGATATTTGTGGAGGGTCCTGGAGAATATATTCTCCAATGCGGTCAAATATTCCATGAGCGGGACACGGGTGTACGCTGATCTGACGGCCGCCGGTACAGCCGCAGGCAGTACGGCTGGCGGCGATATGGCTGTGGGCGGCATGCATGTGTTCACATTGAAGAACATTTCAAAGGACCCATTGAACATTTCTGCCGACGAACTCACCGAGCAGTTCGTAAGGGGCGACCGCGCCCGTTACACTGAGGGCAACGGGCTTGGGCTTTATATTGCGAAAAGCCTGACCGAGGCCATGGGCGGCCGGTTCAGCATAAATATAAACGGCGACCTGTTTGAAGTGCAGATAGCATTCAAATCTGCCTGACATACTTAACCGAAAATCCATCAAGAGGATCACATATGCGGCTGCTTATCAATGGACCGGATTTTCTGTCAACTTCCTATAATCGTCCAACACAGCCGAAAGCAGACCAATAAAGCTCTTTATTTCTTCATCCATGATAAGGATCCGAAATACTTTTGTTACATTCCTTTTGAATCTTCTGTCGATTTTCAGACCAAATGACTCCATTAAAAGCGGGCATAAATATTTCGCCCTGGGGTCTTCTATAACAGTAAGACTCCCGCTCTCATCAATATACGGAGCGTAGGGAAATATCCTGCATGCCAGGGGTCTGAACCTTCTGTTGCATTTGCCGCTGCAGACAGCAAAAAGAACATCCGTATCCCTCATTTTCGTCTTTTGAATATTCAAAAAATCATCATGGCCTTCCAATAGTGATTCCTCACCCGGGTAGAGGCACATTCCCGCTTCATTGTCCCCGGAACAGCATTTCCTGCTGCAAATAAGGCCGCAGTCAAACTTCAGCGGGGTTGAATCCTTCAGCAGTCTATAGACTTTTTTATATAATATCTTCTTATACACTGTATTACCTCTCAAACGGCTCTGCGTGGCAGTGCATTTACCGAATACATGACTGCCGCATTAATGATTTAGCACCATTATATCCTCACTGCGAAATGATTGTCTATAAAATCAAACTCCTGTTGAGCTTCACCGCATATGTACTTACTTTATGTACAACTGGAAAAATCCGGATAATCTTATGCGTTACATAAATAACGTTACAGAACTAAAGGATAGTGCGTCCGTAGAGGCTTTGTACAACAGCATCATCAACTTTAACAATTGGTATACTTCCGACAGGCAGAGCTTTTGATGAGTATATCCATAGGATATGCCTCATTGCTTTTAAGTTATTACGGTACCCATGTGTGTGAAAATTTTGCATGCCGGTGTGGCTAATCTGCCTGTATGCGTGGTAAACTTAATTTGTGCCCTAAGCACTTAAATACTAAACATCATCGGAGGTATGAGCGCTATGAAAAGGATGAACATCGACAGAGGATGGTATCTGGACACGAAGCAGTCAGGGTTCAATGATTTTGTCAACGTCAGGAACATGCGTCAGGTAGATCTTCCGCATGATCTGATGCTGGAATCGGAAGTTTCGCCCGATGTTGAAGGCGGCAGGGCAAGCGGATATTACAAGGGCGGTCTTGCCTATTACACGAAATTCATCACGATCCCCGAAGAATTGAAGGACCAGCGTATACTTGTTGAGATAGACGGATCGTACATGAATACTGAAGTCTATTGCGACGGCAATTTCGTCAAACGTCACCCCTACGGATATACGCCTTTTCATGCCGACATAACTCCATATGTCAAATTCGGCCGGGAAACGAGGCTGCAGGTCATCGTCAACAATCCGTTTTCTTTCACAAGCCGTTGGTATACAGGCACCGGCATTTACCGACATGTCGATATTTTGACTGCGCCGTATGTACACCTTTCTCCATGGCCGATTTTTGCCCATACGGATCGAGTGGACGGCGGTACGGCCTATATCACTGTTGAAGTGACTGCGGAGAACCATACTGCCAAACCGGGAATCTGGCATATCGATGTAGAACTCTGCACCGATGATGAAGGCACCGTTGCCGCGACAGGGCGCATGGCGGTACAGATACCTGCCATGGGGAAACGTACGGGCCGGGTCGGGATAGTGGTTGAAGATGCCCGCCTGTGGGACATCGACCATCCAAACCTGTATAAGGTAAAGGCAATTATGAGAGAATTTTCGGAGACACGCGACGATACACAGGTGATAGATGCTGCAGAAACTCTCTTTGGGATCAGGACCATATCCGTAGATACCAAAAACGGATTCATGCTGAACGGCCGTTCACTGAAATTAAAGGGAGGCTGTGTCCACCACACGAACGGCATACTTGGGGCGACTTCCCTTTACGACTGTGAATACAGGAGGGTAAAGCTTCACAAGGACAATGGCTTCAATGCGATACGCTGCGCGCATAATCCGCCGTCACGGGACTTCCTGGAGGCCTGCGACAGGCTGGGGATAATGGTCATAGACGAAGCATTCGACATGTTCCGGATGTCGGGCAACCCGAATGACTACCACGCTTATTTCGAAACTCACTGGAAATACGATCTTGAACAGTTTATCACAAGGGACCGCAACCATCCGTGCATTATAATGTGGTCGGCGTTAAATGAAGTGCAGGAACGGTTCGGGCTTTCCGACGGCTACGCGGTGTGCGCCGATATTGCCGACTATATCCGGAAGCTTGACAGTACGAGGCCTGTAACAGGCGCGGTATGTATACCTTTCAATGGCCTGGCCGATGATGATGCGGCAAAGCTGTACAAATCGTGGGAAGAAATGGACGAGTTGAAGAAGCAGGGTAACGCAACGCTTCAGAATGCATATGTGCCGTTCGGAGACAAGATATGGGGATCGAGGACCGAACCGTTTGTCGCTCCGCTTGACGTAGTCGGGTATAACTATCTCGACTATCGGTATAAATCGGATCATGAGCTGTACCCGAACAGGATCATAGTCGGCACGGAAAGCTTCCCGAAAGATATCGCAGCTACCTGGAAGCGGGTGGAGGAATGTCCTCACGTCATAGGCGATTTTACCTGGACAAGCATGGATTATATAGGTG
>DAOSCC010000189.1:0-4805 GCA_035361135.1 Clostridiales bacterium
ACATTGTTCCAGGCTATTGAAACGGGTGATCAGTATGGATTATAAGGAAGGCATCGTACAGCTAATCAGCGGGCCTGTGGTAAAAGGCATCAATATGGGAGCGTTCATGCTCAACGAAATGGTCACCGTGGGAAGCAAAAGGCTGATCGGAGAGGTCGTTTCGATAGAAGGCGATGTCGCCACTGTCCAGGTATACGAGGAAACAGAAGGCCTGAAAGCCGGGGAAAAGATAATAAGCACCGGTAGTCCGCTGTCCGTGACTTTGGGACCGGGTATGCTGGGCAATATTTTCGACGGGATCCAAAGACCGCTTAAGAAGATCAACAGCATGTCCGACGGTTTCATACCCGAAGGCATAGGACTGCTGTCGCTCGATGAGGAAAGGAAATGGCCGGCGCATATAACAGTAAAGCCGGGGGACGAGTTGAGGCCCGGCATGGTCTATGCCACGGTACAGGAGACGCTGAGCATAGTCCACAGGCTGACAGTGCCTGCGGGTACCGGCGGGAAGGTGATCGATGCCGTGCCGGACGGCGACTATACGATAAAAGATACTGTTGCCGTTCTTGAAAGGGAGGACGGTAGCAGGGCTGAACTGAAGCTTTCAAGCAAATGGCCGGTAAGGCAGCCCAGGCCCGTTGCGAAAAGGCTGCCCATATACAAGCCGCTTGTGACAGGACAGAGGGTGATCGACAGCTTCTATCCCATCGGCAAAGGCGGCACTGTCGGGATACCGGGCGGATTCGGCACGGGCAAGACCATGACCCAGCACCAGATTGCCAAGTGGTGCGATGCAGATATTATCATATATGTCGGCTGCGGTGAACGCGGGAATGAGATGACGGACGTTCTTGAGGAGTTTCCCGCCCTTACGGATCCACGGACCGGGAGGCCGCTCATGGAAAGAGTAATACTTATTGCGAATACATCCAACATGCCGGTCGCAGCGCGTGAAGCAAGTATTTACACTGGCATCACCATGGCGGAGTATTACAGGGATATGGGCTATGACGTGGCCCTGATGGCCGATTCCACATCAAGATGGGCGGAGGCGCTCAGAGAGATATCAGGCCGTCTTGAAGAGATGCCCGCCGAAGAAGGGTATCCCGCATACCTTCCTTCCAGGCTGGCCGAGTTCTATGAAAGAGCCGGATGTGTGCGCACGCTCGGAGGGCAGGAAGCGTCGGTCACCATCATCGGAGCGGTTTCGCCTCCCGGAGGAGACTTTTCCGAACCTGTAACGGAAAACACAAAAAGGTTTGTAACGGCCTTCCTGGCGCTGGACAAAAAGCTTGCCTATTCGAGACATTATCCGGCAATAAATTATCTGACCAGCTACAGCGGGTATATTACGATGCTCCAGGACTGGTACTCCGAGAATGTGGCGCCTGATATGCTTACGCTCAGGGCAAAGATGATAAGACTGCTGCAGGAGGAAGAGAAACTGAACGAAATAGTGCAGCTTGTCGGTGAGGATGTGCTGCCCAACGACCAGGCACTGGTGATGGAGATCGCAAGGATAATCAAAAAGGCATTCCTGCAGCAAAATGCGCTGCACAAAGAGGACACGTATACTGTACCGGCCAAGCAGTACAAGATGCTGAAGGTCATAGATACCCTGTACGAGAGCGCTTTGAAGTGTGTGAAGCTGGGAATACCGATTTCAACGATCAAAAGCCAGGACATAGTGCAGGATGTGCTGAGGATGAAGGAAAACATCCCCAATGACAGGCCGGAACTGCTTGATGAACTGTGCGGCAGGATCGTGCAGGTATACAGTGAACTGAGCCTGAAGTATGAGTAAGGCCATAATCAATCCATTAATGTTCGAGGTCGAGACATGAGAGTAGAGTATAAAAAGGTTGTAAGGGTGGAAGGCCCGCTGATGGTGCTTTCCAATGTAAAAGACGCCGCATATGGCGAAATGGTATCTATCAGACTTGACAACGATATCGTCAGAAAGGGAAAGATAATAAAGATCGACGGAACGAATGCCATAATACAGGTATTTGAAGGTACGGCGGGCATATCGACGAGAAACGCTGCCGTGGAATTCAAAGGCGAGCCCATGTCGATACCGCTGTCCAGGGAGATACTCGGAAGGACATTCAATGGGGCGGGCGAGCCCATTGACGGCCTTTACCAGGTCGTTTCGCCCGAAAGATATAATATAAACGGACGCCCAATAAACCCTGTGGCAAGGAAATACCCGAGAAACTTCATACAGACGGGCATTTCCTCGATCGATGCCCTAATGACGCTTATTAGGGGACAGAAACTGCCTATTTTCTCGGGGAGCGGCATTTCCCATAACGAACTGGCTGCGCAGATAGTAAAGCAGGCGAGGATCGAAGGGGCCGGCAGCGACAATTTTGCCGTTGTCTTCGGAGCCATGGGTATCAGGCATGATGATGCGAATTTCTTTATAAAAAGCTTCCAGGCCTCAGGCGTGATGGATCATGTAGTAATGTATATCAATACTGCCGATGCGCCCATAGTGGAGAGGATATCCACTCCCAGGTGCGCGCTCACGGCAGCCGAATATCTTGCTTTCAAGCTGGATATGCATGTACTTGTGATACTTACCGACATGACGAGCTATGCGGAGGCGCTTCGGGAAATATCGTCCGCAAAGGGCGAGGTGCCTTCGCGCAAGGGTTACCCGGGCTATTTGTACAGCGATCTTTCGACGATATACGAAAGGGCCGGGATGATCGAAGGCAAGGAGGGATCCATAACCCTCATACCCATACTTACCATGCCAAACGACGATATAACGCACCCTGTCCCGGACCTTACAGGCTTTATCACGGAAGGGCAGATCGTGCTTAACCGTGAACTTAACCTGAAGGGTATATATCCCCCGGTCGACATACTTCCGTCGCTGTCACGGCTTATGAAGGACGGTATCGGTGCGGACTATACAAGGGAAGACCATGCAGACCTGGCAAGCCAGCTGTTTGCGGCTTATTCCCGGGTGCAGGAGGTCAGATCGCTGGCTCAGATAATAGGCGAGGAGGATATGAACGATATAGACAGGCTGTATCTGCAATTCGGCAGGGAATTGGAGAACAGGTTCATATCGCAGGGCGCCAATGAAAACCGGAGCATCAGGGAAACACTGGACCTTGGCTGGGAGATCCTGTCCATACTTCCTGAAGAAGAGCTGGATCGTGTGAACGCCGACATACTGAAAAAGTATTACAGGAAAGGCAGTGATAACTGATTATGGCCATGATGGTGGCTCCGACCAAGTCCGGCCTGATTAAGGCAAAATCCTCTCTGGCGCTGTCGAACAAGGGCTTTGATCTGCTTGACAAAAAAAGGAACGTGCTTATCAGGGAAATGATGGAACTGGCGGACAAGTCAAGGAATATCCAGGAGAAGGTGTATTCAACGATAGCGGAAGCATACCAGGCGCTCCAGGAGGCCAACATAACAATGGGCCTGCGGGATGTGGACGACATCACGAACAGCATACCTGCGGACGAGGATTTCGAGATCCTGCTCAAGAGCGTGATGGGGGCGGAAATCCCTTCAGTCAGGTATAAAAGGAAAGAAATCAAGCCTGCCTATGGCTTCTATAATTCAAATATATCTCTGGATATTGCACGGCAGAAGTTCAATGAGGTACGCTACTGCATATATGAACTGGCGGAGCTTGAAAACTCCATTTTCAAGCTGGCGAAAGAGATAGAGAAGACCAACAAGAGGACAAACGCCCTGGAGCATATCCAGATCCCCAAATACAGCGAGCAGGTCAAGCGCATCCAGGAGGTGCTTGAGGAAAAGGAGAGGGAAGATTACTTCCGCCTGAAATGGTGCCAGGCGCGGCAGAAGCAATAGGACTTAAGAACTTTTCCGCCTTCTTCAGGCATTGCGCGGATCTTTGTTCAGCGGCTTACTGTCATACTCCGGCCAAACTCCCGAATCCGGTTCCGGACAAAAAATCGGAGGTGGGATGGAGGCATTTTTTCATTCTGTATTGCAATTGGTTACATTATGTAGTAAAATAAGTTAAAAATTTAATAAGACGAGGAGAGATGAGTTGAGATGAGCAAGCTGAGCAAAAATGATGTTGTCAAGATCACTTTGGAAGAGTCTGAGATCCCAAGGCAATGGTACAATATCGTTGCCGACATGCCTAACAAACCAGCCCCGTATCACAATCCGGTTACAGGTGAATTGCTGAAGCCCGATGACATGAAGGCTATTTTTCCTGATGCCCTTATAGCCCAGGAAGTATCTACTGAAAGGTATATCGAGATACCGGATGAGGTCCGCGAGTTATACAGGCAATGGAGGCCGTCGCCCCTGTACAGGGCAAGGAACCTCGAGAAGCTGCTGGACACTCCGGCCCGGATATATTACAAGTATGAGGGCTGCAACGCAACAGGAAGCCACAAGCTGAATTCTGCCCTTGCACAGGCTTACTACAACAAGAAAGCCGGAATAAAGCGCCTTTCCACGGAAACTGGCGCCGGGCAGTGGGGCAGCGCACTGAGCATGGCATGCAATCTTTTTGGCCTTGAGTGCACTGTTTACATGGTCAAGGTAAGTTATCAGCAGAAACCGTACCGGCGTTCATTTATGGAAACATTCGGCGCGAAAGTTCATGCGAGCCCGACTAACCTGACTCAATCCGGAAGAAGGATCCTTGAGGAGGATCCGGAATCAACAGGCAGCCTTGGTATCGCTATAAGCGAAGCTGTTGAGGATGCGGCTACCCACGATGATACCAACTACTCGCTTGGCAGCGTCCTGAACCATGTATGCCTGCATCAGACGGTCATCGGACAGGAAGC
>DAOSCC010000190.1:0-4790 GCA_035361135.1 Clostridiales bacterium
TTTAGTTATGCTGGCTATCGGAAGCTTTTCATGGCTGTTTTTCTCCAGCAGGACCGTTCCGGTGCTGCAGTCCATCAATATGGCCGCTTTTGCCTTCAGATCCGTCAACGATGTATTGTTCTGTATTTTCATCACTTCTACCGAATCATATTCAACTACGCCTTCGATCTGTCCAAATGCGGGCACCGTCATTACGGCTGAAAGGAACAGCAGGACAGACAGGCCTAACAACAAGGTTTTTTTCAACATGATATACACCCCTTGCGAGCATACTTCTTACCCTTATATTAAAGTTATGCCGCATCAGGGCCGTATATTCTGTGAACTTGTCAGGTATTTGCCTGTCAGTTCCTCCGCGGATACTACCGATTATGGGATCATGACCGTTTTAATTTCAGTACCTGACTACTCCGCTGCTGTCAACATACGCAAGGATCAGCGGTCTGGTCTGCGGAGCCTCGGAAGAAATATCATATGCCTGTATCAGCATTGCTTCAGCTTCAGGCAGAAGGTGGCGTGACGATGTGTGGAGTTCTGCTATCATTTCTCCTTTTTTAACATATTCGCCTGTCTTCTTATAAAGGATCATCCCCGCACTGTGGTCCAGCTGGCCGTCCTTCGTTTCGCGGCCGGCTCCCAGCAGCATGGACGCTTTGCCGACGAGTTCTGATTTCATGCTATATATGTAACCTTCGCAGGGCGATGTTACAGGGTGTCTGACAATGGCTTCCTGCATCGCTTTTTCATCCCACGGCTCGTATACGGCGCCCTGCCTTTCCGCAAGCTCTCCGAACTTTTTTAGCGCACTGCCGCTATTGATACTCTTTCCCACAAGTTCCCTGCATGCAGCGATATCGCCCTTGCCTCCAAGCTCAAGCATCCTGGCTGCCAACTCGAAACACACGGTCCTCAAGTCTTCCGGTCCGTTCCCTTTCAGTACTTCTATGGCTTCCTTCACCTCAAGGGCATTGCCGATGCAGTTGCCAAGCGGTGTGTCCATGTCAGTTACGACAGCCACCGTTTTTCTTCCGGTAAGTTCTCCGATGGATACCATTTCCATGGCCAGTTCTATGGAATCCTCCAGCGTTTTCATAAATGCTCCGCTGCCGGTTTTCACATCGAGCACTATCCTGTCAGCCCCCGACGCCAGCTTCTTGCTCATCACGCTGCTTGCTATCAGCGGGACGCTGCTGATCGTGGCAGTCACATCCCTCAGAGAGTAAAGTATCTTATCTGCCGGGGCGAGATTCCCTGTCTGGCCGGATATGGCTATGCCTATTTTCTTTACATTGCTGATGAATTCTTCTCTCGAAAGAGACGTCCGGAATCCCTTTATAGACTCGAGCTTGTCTATAGTGCCGCCGGTATGGCCCAGTCCCCTGCCCGACATTTTTGCCACAGGTACACCGCACGCGGCAACGATGGGGCCGACCACAAGGGTAGTCTTGTCGCCGACGCCCCCCGTGCTGTGTTTGTCTACTTTTATGCCAGGGATCCCCAAAAGGTCGATCGTCTCGCCCGATCTGGCCATCGCTGCCGTAAGATCGGCTGTTTCCCTTGAATTGAGGCCTCTTATGCAAATAGCCATCAGAAGGGCGGAAGCCTGGTAATCGTATATGCTTCCGCTGCATATCCCTTCTATGAAAAAGTTTATCTCCTCGGTGGACAGTTCCTTTCCGTCTCTCTTTTTCCCGATTATATCCGTAATCCTCATAAAACCACCCGTTTCACCATTTATTACATACCGACAGTCCGATATCATCTTTCTGCGGAAAGCGTCAGGTCAACTTCAGCCGATCCAGTCATGAGAGGCAGTCAGCATTTCGGCCGCGGCAGGCACAAAAAACCAATCACTTCTTCGTTATCCTGTCCAGGAAACTCTCCGCATCAAAACTGCCGCTGACTCCAAGGATTTCCGCCACTGTCTGCGCCAGATCGGAAAATGTACTCCTGATCCCAAGATCCACGCTTCTCCTGATTTGCTTGCCATACACCAGCAGCGGTACATATTCACGGGAATGGTCGGTGCTTGCCGTTGTCGGGTCACAGCCGTGGTCCGCCGTAATAAAAAGTATGTCATCCTCTTTCATTGCATCGATGATTTCCGGCACCCTGTCGTCAAATTCCTTCAAAGCACCGGCATATCCTTCCGCATCGTTCCTGTGGCCGAACTTCATGTCGAAATCCACGAGATTCGCGAATATCAGTCCGCTGAATTCATCCCTGATAAATCCGATCGTCTTGTCGACACCGTCCATGTTGTCCTGTATATGGACCGATTCCGTTATTCCCCTGCCTGCGAATATATCCTCTATTTTGCCCACCGCCTTTACTTCAAGTCCGGCTTCCTTCACGTGATCGAGCAGTGTTCTCCCCGGCGGTTCCAGCGAGAAGTCCTTCCTGTTGGCAGTCCTCGTGTAATTGCCTTCCGTTCCGACGAACGGCCTTGCTATCACGCGCCCTACGGCATGTTCGCCTGTAAGGATCCTCCTTGCAATCCTGCATATCTCATACAGTCTCTCTACCGGGATAACGTCTTCATGAGCTGCTATTTGAAAAACGCTGTCAGCCGAGGTGTATATAATGGGATATCCTGTCCTGACATGCTGATGTCCTAACTCATTTATAATAACTGTTCCGGAAGCAGGATAATTTCCAAGCGTCTTTGTCCCTATCTCCTTTTCAAACTGCCGTATAACGTCCCCAGGAAATCCTTCGGGGTACACCGGGAAAGGTTTCCTGAGAGTGATGCCGGCAAGTTCCCAATGGCCTGTCGTGGTATCTTTTCCTGCGGAACGTTCAGCCATCTTTCCAAAGCATCCCAAAGGCTCATCTGCTGCTTTATAGCCAACTATACCATCAATGTTTCCAAGTCCAAGCTTCTCAAGGTTCGGAAGTGAAAAACCGCTTACCGCCGCAGCGATATTGCCAAGCGTATTACTTCCTTCGTCCCCATACTCCGCGGCATCCGGCAGTTCGCCGACACCTGCGCTGTCCAGTACAATGATTATGACTCTCTTCATACCGTTCACCTTCATTCCGGCAGTTGCTTATCTGCCGGTTCTTTCGTACTGCTATGGTTTCTATAACAAATTGTACCACATTATTTTATTTTGAATAAACGGAATCATGATTCGAATGGAATTATGGCCTTCCTGGTCCGGGATTGAGCCGGGATGACGGCTTGTCAATACATTGATGGGCTGCAAGGTTTATTGTTTCTCATTACTTAAGTGAACCGGAGGGATGGCCGGTCAAGTCATTACTGGGCTGCAATTTCTGTATATTCCCTGGAACCGGAATGAATCGGGAGGATGGGCGGTCAATTTATCGATGGGTTGCAAGTTATACAGATACGACCGGGTCATGCAGCTCGAATGAGGCATCAGGCACCACAACCGGCAGCACGGACGCTGCCGGCGCTGGTCCCGAGCCACGGACGGCGAGTGACCTGCGCCCTCATTGGAGCAAATGAGCCGGTACGTAGATGTTAACGCAGCAACCCCAAATAGATTGACCGCCCATCCTCCCGATTTACTCAAATACAGGAAATTAAAAATTGCAGCCCATCGGTGGCCTGACCGACCGGGTTCCGGCCTGTCCCGGGCACAGGAAGCCGCCTGTTGACATTATCCTCAGCATATAAATAAAAAAACCTGCTGTCAGCAGGTTTTATGATTCATTACAGTTCTGTGCGCCTCCATATCACGCTCTCGGATGCGTCTTCTTGTATATCTCCTTGATCCTGTTCTTGGCTATCTGGGCGTACACCTGGGTGGAGGAAATGTCCGAATGCCCGAGCATCTCCTGTATCGATCTGAGATCCGCGCCGTTCTCAAGCAAGTGCGCCGCAAATGAATGGCGCAGAGTATGGGGCGTTATGTCCTTGCTTATTTTCGCCTGGTTTTTGTATTGCTTTATTATCTTCCAGAAGCCCTGCCTTGTCAGCCTGCTTCCGTTTATATTGACGAACAGGGCTTTCTCATCTTCATTCTGTACCAACAGGGGCCTCGATTTGCTCAGATACTCTTTCAGCGCGTTTATAGCCATGGAACCGATGGGTATCATCCTCTCCCTTGTGCCCTTGCAGCATCTGATATAAGCCATGTCTATGTTCAGATCGTCAATATCGAGCTGTATCAGTTCCGACACCCTGATACCCGTAGCATACAGCAGCTCCAGCATTGCTTTGTCCCGATAGCCCTTGAGGTCGACACACTGCGGCTGTTCCAGCAGAAGCTCCACTTCTTCCGGAGATAATATCTGCGGAAGCTTTTTCTCGACTTTCGGCGACTCCAGTTCCGCTGTCGGATCGTGATCGATCAGTTTGCACTTGGATATGTATTGGTAAAAAGACCTGATCGATGCCAGGTTGCGCGAAATAGTCGATGTAGCCCGTCCCTTTTTCTGGAGATAAAGCAGGTATGTGATGACCGTAGTCTTGTTCGTATTGGCAATATTATGCAGGTTTATCTCGTGCAAATATGAGAAATACTGCTCAATATCCCGTCGGTACGACTGCAGAGTATTCAGCGACAACCTTTTATCCTTTTCCAGAAAATCAACAAACTCCTGTACTAAAGCTTCCATCCGTACTACCCCTTTATATTTAATTGTTGTTTACTACCGTTGTTATTTATTGATTGTAATATATTTCAATACCAAATGAAAGAAATTTTTGCTATTATATAGCATTCTTACTAATCATGCAATAAATATTACTTAAGAATTCCTTATTTTGCAATAAATATTTGTTTATGTAAATATTATATACCGTTTTCTCTATATTA
>DAOSCC010000191.1:0-4645 GCA_035361135.1 Clostridiales bacterium
CTTAAAACAGGGTTCTGTAAGATTTTGTAAGGCAATTAAACTTGCAATTTAAATCAAAAAATACGTTGACAATTCGTATTGACAGTGGGTATAATAGCGAAAATACAGTTTAATATTGAAAAAGAATACCTGATCAAAAGCATTGATGGAGAAGGAGTAAGGGCAATGGATCCCGACAGAGAGTTCCCGGGCGGTGAGAGGGGCGGGGAGACTTGTTCTGAATACATCTCCGGAGCTGCAGGCTGAAAGTGCATATAATGCATGAGTAGGCTGTGCCGGAAGCCTGCGACCGTTACAGCGCTAGTGGATAATGTGACCGGAAAGGGTTTTGCCTGCGGCAGCAATACGGCACACGTCCATAATAAGGTCGGTACCGCAAGGTATCGATGAAATGAGGTGGTAACACGAAGCGAGAGCTCTCGTCCTCTGACAGCATTCAGAGGCCGAGGGCTTTTTTGGTTTATGACCGGCCGGCT
This sequence comes from Clostridiales bacterium, assembly GCA_035361135.1. Taxonomy (GTDB): domain Bacteria; phylum Bacillota; class Clostridia; order Acetivibrionales; family DTU013; genus DTU013. Next base: position 477 of record DAOSCC010000191.1, read on the forward strand.
TTACCGGCCGGCGGAGCTGGAGCATACCGGCTTAAAAACTGTACTGGATTTTGATGCGCTGTGTATCAACACCCGTCTTGAGGCCAATGAGCCCATCGGCATACACGAGTTCCTCTATCCCCTGATGCAGGGCTACGATTCAGTGGTGGTAAAAGCGGATGTGGAGCTTGGCGCGACAGAGCAAAGGTTCAATGTACTGATGGGCAGGAAGCTTCAGAAGGATTTCGGACAGCAAAGCCAGGTCGCTTTGTTCATGCCCGTACTGGAAGGGACCGATGGAGTTGAGAAAATGAGCAAGAGCCTGGGGAATTACATCGGCATAAATGAAGACGCCGCAAACATGTACGGCAAGGTCATGTCGATACCGGACCAGCTCATAATAAAGTATTTCAGGCTGGTGACGGATGTCCATCCCGACGAGATCGATGCCATGGAAAAGGCGCTCAGAAACAATGAAATAAATCCAAGGGATCTCAAAATGAAACTTGCCTTTGAGATAACCGGGTTATATCATGGAAATGAGGCAGCAGTCCGGGCGGAAGAAAATTTCGTTTCGGTGTTCCAAAGGAAAGGTATCCCTGGGGATATAACAGAGTACAGGCTTGACAGTGAACTGATCACGGTAGGCGGCGTAGATATGGCGGAACTGCTGGTAAGGATGGGTTTCAGTGCGAGCAAAAGCGAGGCAAGGAGGCTCATTACACAGGGCGCTGTCAGGATAAACGGAGAGAAGCTCACCGGTCTGACCGCTGCAGCACTGGATAACGGAGACATAATACAGGCGGGGAAGCTCAAGTTTGCGCGGATATTGCGGTAAGGCAGCCGTGAATAACATGCCTGGACAGTACCGGACGCTTGCCGATGCCGTACGGGATATTTGCTGTCGCAGTACCGGACGTTTACTGATACGGAGCCGGTTGTTTGAGATTCAGCCGGATGCTCATGCTGCCGGTAAAAATAAAAGGAGGGTTTGAGATGAAACTGCTTAAGGAATTCAGGGAATTTGCGATGAAAGGGAATGTCATCGACCTTGCGGTCGGCGTCATTATCGGCGGCGCGTTCGGGAAAATAGTCACATCACTTGTAAACGACATCATAATGCCGTTGCTTACGTTTATCACGAAGCGTGGCGAACTGAGCTTCGAAAACCTGTTCATCGCTCTTGACGGAAAACATTATGAAACTCTGGCCGCCGCGCAGGAAGCGGGAGCGCCCACTTTCAACTATGGCCTGTTCCTGACGAACGTACTTGACTTCCTGATCATATCATTCGTCATTTTCATGTTCGTGAAGCAAATAAACAGGTTGAAAAGAAAGCCTGAACCGGCGCCGGTGGCGACTAAGGAATGCCCGTACTGCCGTACCGCTATCCACAAGGACGCTGTAAGGTGCCCGAACTGCACATCGGAACTCCATTGATACCTGGAGTTCCGATGACAGGTGGGGGGAGTTGGCAAGATGTCCTTACAGGGGCTTTGTTTATATTGGGGACAGGCTTTATCTTACCAGCCTGATTCCTTCGTCAAAGGGTTCCATGAAGACAAGGTCTCCAGGTGAACTGTAAACTTCGATACCGCCGTTGAAGATGATCTTTTGCGCTATTATCCTTCCGTAAACCGTGTGGAGGCCGTTATTGAGAACGACGGTGCCGTTGGGCGCATAAATGGTGCCCCGGATGACCGCGCCGGAGCTGTTGAAGTGTATATTGCCGTTCTGCGAGTATATGCAGATGGAATCCGTGCCCGGGCTTTCGTATACGACTGAATGGTTGAAATTGATATTGTCTTTGGCGAATATTGTCCCGATGCCGGAGAACTTGTTGCAGTTGAAGTTGATGTGCCCGTTTACGTATATGGCTTCATCGACGTGGAGATCGCTGTTGAAGCTCTGGCTGGTGTTGTAATAGGTGCCCTGCTTCAGGGCGAGCTGCTTTATTTCTTCGGAAAAATCGGGCATTTCAATATAGCTGTTGAAAGGGCGCTGTTCCCCGATGTCCGTATGGATACTGTTGAGCGTGATCCTGCCGACAGTGTCGAGCACGCCTGTGATAACCAGCGAGTCGTGGTTGCCGTTATAGCGGAAACCGTTGTTGGAATGTACGCTTCCTTCCACATATGTATCCTTGCCGTTTGAGTTGAGGATGAGTTCCTGGTTCATGTCGCTGGAGAATATGGCATATTCAAACGCGCCTCTCAGGTATCTGCCTCCCTTTTGGGCCGTTGCTGAAGCCATGACTTCAACGGAGTCCATGCCGAAGACACCGGCCAGCATGTAGTCAAACGACTGGGCTGCTTCTACGGTCACCTGCCTGTCATTGTTCGCGAAACTTACATTTATTGATGCCGATTCGAAACCGTTGCTGTCCAGGTATGCCCGTGCAGTATCGGCCGCGTCGGCGGTGGAGGGCAGGTCCTGTGCTGCGGCCAGGGCAGCTGAGTCGACAGCGTTCTGGAGCCTGCTCTTCTGTATGCTTACGATGCCGATGTCAACGACAAGCGCACTGAAGCCAAGGATCAGCGTCATCATCAGGGCTGTCGTAACAGCCGCTGTCCCTTTGCAGCTTTTAAAGGAAATATCCATGCAAATACCTCCTGACTTTATTCTATAACCTCTTCAGAATAAAAAAAGGTACGGCAGTCACAACATTTATGGGGAAAAAGTACTATTTTTGATACAGTGATGAGCCGAAGCGCCTGTGTTATAATGTGAGATGCTGATATAATGCTGACGTGATACAAATGATCGCCGGCATGGTGCCAATATAAAGACCAACGGCTGGTTTTCCGGGATCTTGCAGCCCGGTCACCTGAACAGTCGGCTGCAATGCCTGGAAAGCATGCTTTGGCGGAGATCAAGAATATGAAAGGAAGGAACATGATCGATGGTGGTAATAAAAAAGGTCAGGACGAAGGATGAAATGGATCAGGTGTATGATATCAGGCGCGAAGTGTTCATCGAAGAACAGGGAGTGCCTGAAGATATAGAGATGGACGGAAGGGACGATGAGGCGGTCCATGTGCTGGCTGTTGTCGATGGCGAGCCTGCCGGCTGCGGAAGGCTTTTGATCAGCGGCGATGAAGCCAGGATCGGAAGGGTCGCGGTCAGGAAAAAAATGCGCAGGTGCGGCATAGGAGACGGCATATGCAGACTGCTGATCGCACTTGCGAAGGACAGGGGCGCAGGTAAGATAGTCCTTGACGCCCAGCTTACTGCCGAAGGATTCTATTCACGTCTTGGTTTCGAACGCGAAGGCGATATCTTCATGGAAGCGGGCATGGAACATGTGAGGATGACCATGAAAATCTGAACTGTTTGGGAATATTTGAGCCGTCCTGGCGCTCATGTGATTATTGCCCGGTTTTCATCTTATTTTCCGGTCATTTTTTGTTCATTTTTCACATCTAATTGATATTGACATTCATTATCAATAGGGCTAAAATTTAGATAGCAAATGATAATGATTATCAATTACAGGTGAGATGTATGACACTGGATGAAGCGAAGCGCGGAGATCAGTTACAAATAGTCAATATCAAGGACGCCCTCGTACGTTCACAGGCTATAAGGCTTGGCATATCTGAGGGTTCCAGGATGCAGTGCGCCGAAATAGTTCCGCACGGTCCGATAATCCTGAAGAACAGGAAGCAGGAAGTAGCCATAGGCTATAAGCTGGCGCACAAAATAAAGGTGGAAAGGGTAGGATAGGCCATGTCTTCTCAAAAACCGGGGAAAGCCGGAGAGACCCATGCGGCAGACGCTCCGAAGCTTGTACTGGCAGGCAACCCAAACGTGGGAAAGTCTGTCTTTTTTAATGCCCTTACGGGTATGTACGTGGATGTATCGAATTTCCCGGGGACCACTGTGGAAATTAGCAGAGGCAGGTATCGGGACTACGACGTCATAGACACTCCGGGAGTCTACGGGGTATCATCCTTCAATGACGAGGAAAAGGCAGCCAGGGACATCATCCTCGAGGCTGACCTTGTTCTGAACGTGGTGGACGCGGTACACCTGCACCGTGACCTGTTCCTGACCCAACAGCTGATAGACATGGGCAAGAGGGTCATCATTGCGCTCAACCTCATGGATGAAGCCGAGAAGAACGGGATAAGGGTCGATGTGCCGAAGCTTTCGGAAATGCTTGGAGTTCCCGTGATCCCTACGATGGC
>DAOSCC010000192.1:0-4636 GCA_035361135.1 Clostridiales bacterium
GGAAATACTGAACAGCGATTCGGAGATTTATGGCGGCAGCAATGCGGGCAATTTTGGCGGCGTCCGGGCGAATGCAGAAGGACATGACGGACAGCCTTATTCTGTCGATATTTGTGTGCCTCCGCTGGCAGTCGTGATATTCAAGCCGGTCCACCAATCACCCTAAAATCTGCTCGAGCTTCTCGAAGCTTTCGCGGGTCATCAGCGCATCCTTGTCCGTCCCTTTCAGCTTCACGATATATGTCCATCGTCCATAGGGGTAGATCCTGTCGATATAGTTGATATTTATTATGTATGACTTGTGGCATCTGAGGAATACGCTGCCGTCCAGCTTTTGCTCGATATCGCCCAGGCTGTCGGACGTCACGAACCTGTCCTGGGCCGTATAGATCGCCGTTGTCCTGTCTTCCCTCTGTATCAGGATTATCTCCCTGGTATCGACAAGGCTTATGCCTTCCTTGTTCCTGATCATCAGCTTTTGGAGGGTGTTGGCGGACCTGGCTGCTTTGTTCTCATAAACTTCATGTTTGAACCTGCCGATGCCTTTTATCCTGTCCAGCGTCTGCTCAAGGCGCTGCAATCTGAACGGCTTCACGAGATAATCGAAAGCATATACCTCAAATGCCTCCGGCATATAATCCTCATGTGCGGTCGCAAAAATGATGACGGTCCTTGGATCTATGTCTGCGATCTTCTTTGCACATTCGATACCCGACATGACCGGCATTTCAACATCAAGAAACACAACTTCCGGTCGCTCGGACTCAAAAAGGCGGAGAGCGGCGCCGCCGTCCTCCGCTTCCCCCGCAATAACGAAACCTCCTGACCTCTCCACGGCCTTTTTCAGAACAAGCCGCATACCTTCATCATCATCGGCTATAAGGACCCTGATGCTCAAATCATGCCACCGCCTCTTCTTAGGCATTTTGGCCTGCCAAGTACCTCGGCCATGATGAAGCCTCTCAGCATATCATCTTTTGAAAAAAGCAGTCCCAGGCCATCCGCTTTTTGGGCAACAGTTTCGCTCAGGACATTGCCATGGCTGACACAGTGGCTTCTTCTAAAAGTTTTCTGTGCCGTATTTGTGCCGGTTTGTGTGTTCTTGGCAGTCGCTGCAGTTCCACGCTCACTTTTCCCTGCCGATATGGAACCTGTTTCAGTAACACTGATATTACCGGCAGTTCCTGCGGCTGATTCCATATTTCCCGCACCTGATGCCATACTGTCCGTTCCAGTTCCGCCAAACCCGGGAGCATTATAGGCGGAATGCCGTTTCTGCGGCATGCCGTACTTTACACCGCGTGTATTTTGGGGCATCCACCGGACACCGTGCTTGTTCCCCCGATCCTGTCCCAGGATCCCCAAAACGCTCGGATCAGGTGAAAGGCCAAATTTCGTGGCAGGATCAAATGGGTTGTTTATTACTTTCTTCATATCTTTACCTTTCTGTCCTATTCATCTGCGGATTTTTCCTCTTCCGGCATGCCGATCTTCGAGATCGATTCTCTCATGCGGGTATCAGATATCAGGTTCTGCAGGTTGTAATAATCCATGACGCCTATTTTTCCGCTGTTGAGCGCATTGGCCATTGCCCTGGGCACCTCTGCCTCGGCTTCGACGACTCTTGCCCGCATCTCCTGCACCAGCGCTTTCATTTCCTGTTCTTTGGCGACTGCCATTGCACGCCTTTCCTCAGCCTTGGCCTGGGCGATGTTCTTGTCTGCTTCCGCCTGGGATATCTGCAGCTGGGCGCCAATATTCCTGCCTACATCCACGTCCGCTATATCGATCGACAGGATCTCAAATGCAGTACCGGAATCAAGGCCTTTATCAAGCACTGTCTGGGATATCAGGTCAGGGTTTTCGAGCACGTCTTTGTGAGATTCGGAACTGCCGACGGTGGTGACGATACCTTCGCCTACCCTGGCTATGATGGTGGCCTCGCCTGCTCCTCCTATCAGTCTTTCAAGGTTAGCCCTGACCGTTACACGCGCCTTGACAAGCAATTCTATGCCGTCCTTGGCCATAGCAGAGATGTTCGGCGTTTCTATCACCTTGGGGTTGACACTCATTTTCACAGCTTCCAGCACATCCCTGCCCGCAAGGTCTATGGCGGCGGCCCTGGTGAACTGGAGGTCCATATTGGCCCTGTGGGCGGCAATCAGCGCATTTACGACCTTATCCACATTACCGCCTGCCAGGTAGTGCGCTTCAAGCTGGTTCACACTTAAATCGAGGCCTGCTTTCCTTGCTTTTATCAACGGCAATATGATCTTGCTCGGAACGACTCTCCTGAGCCTCATTCCAACAAGCGTGAATATGCCGACCCGTACGCCTGCCGCAAATGCCGATATCCACAGTCCGACCGGGATGAAGTTGAAAAAGAGGAACAGAAAAATGATGACTAAAATCACGATAACTATGGGTACGAGAAATTCCATAACATCCGACTCCTTTCATTTTATATCTGCCGGTCCGATCACAAAACAGCTGCCGACTGGAGCTCAAAACCGACTTGATGCAAATTGTGCAGCCTGATCCATAAAAATGCACTTGCAGCCAGATCAATGCATATATCTATTCAGTATACCTTTTATACGTCATGCCGCAGGGTTTTGTCTTGTGGCCATACCGGCACCAGGCATTTCCCTGCGTTTATCCTGGCACCGGGCGCTTCCCGGCATCGAATGGTTCTGTGCGATCACCGCAGTATCACAATTCTCCACGTCGCCGGGATCTGAGTCTCCCCGCATCATCGGGATTCGGATCCGTTGCTTGATCACTGCGTCCGCGGGCTTTGTTTGACAACTATCTTATTGCCTTCGATTTTATCGACGTATACTATAGTGCCCTTGGGAATATACTCTCCGCCAGAAACCACGTCCAGCCTTACCCCGTTGAAATCTGCTATGCCGGACGGCCTGAGTACCGTCACCGTCCTGCCCTCGCTTCCTATCAGGTAGCTGAGGTCATCCATTGCTGAGAACTTTACGTCATCATCAACGGTGCTTTCCAGGACGATATGCTTCGCAAGGCGGCCTTTCGACGCCGACTGGAGCACCAGCGCAAGGGCGGCCCCGAGTATTGCAAGCACGACGGCTATCATTATCAGCGCCTGGAGTACTGTCCTGGCATAAAGTATGATTCCCGCCGCCACCAGCAGTATTCCTATGACGCCCGGCACGCCAAAACCAGGCTGGTACATCTCTATTATGATAAAAATTATCCCTGCAAATATGCACACCAGCGGTATCCAGTTATAGCCCGTGAAAATAGCGGCAAATTCCATATTGACACCTCCTGTCCCGTCCATTCTCCAATCTCGCAATTATACTTTAATACATCCTTTTCGCGGATTGGATACAAAACTTCTGAAAAATACATATTGACTGCTGAATTGTCACTTAGCCGTCTTAATTTTCAATACCGGCATGCTGCCTGGGGATATGTCCGCCAAACACAGTCAGGTCCCCTTCCCTGGAAACCCCGATGCTGCCTCCGTTTTCTTCGACGATCTTTCTGGTTATGGCGAGGCCCATCCCTTCTCCCTTGTCTCCTTTTGTCGTGAACCCCGCTTCGAATATCTTTCCTGTCAACTCTGCGGGAATGGGCCTGCCGCTGTTCATCACCCTGAAATAGTGGTGCCGCAGGTCCTCAGACAGTTCGATCCTGATATATTTCTCGCCGTCCGCTTCCAGAACGGCATATATGGCATTGTCGATGAGATTTCCAAGGACCCTGCAGAACTCCCATGACGGGATTGCCAGATCCTTCAGCTGCGTCCTGATATCAAGCTCCATGGTGATGCCCTGCTTTTCGCAGGCCATCAGTTTTGCCTGGAGAAGCGCATTGACCGCAGCGACAGAAGTCTTCATTACCCTGCTTACGCGCTGGATATCGTCATAGACTTTTTCTATGTATTCAGCTGCGGATCTGTACTCGTCCATCTCTATAAGCGAGTGGACAACCTGGAGATGGTTCATGAAATCGTGCCTCTGGGCTCGCAATGTGGCGTTCAGCCTCTCCACTTTCGCCAGTGTATCTTCCAGCAGCCTGAATTCATGCCAGGAGCGTATCGACCCGGCCCTGCTCCTGAAAACGATGACACTGTTCATTGCCACGGAGACAGCCATAACAGCAAGAAACGCAAGGCTCCACGTGTTTGAAAGCAGTTCCGCGCCTTTGCCCATTTCGGTGAGATACAAAAAAACCGCACCGATAAGCGCAACCTGTACAAGGTTGATCAATATCAACAACAGTGCGGTTTTGCCAGGTTCAAACCTTTTCTTCACAGGACTCCACCTTTCAAATAAATACCATATCCAGTATATCATAAATACTTATCCGTGGCATGGTTTTCAGGCAGGAAGCGGTTCTCCCGAAGGGCATGGGGCGTTCCCCAGGTCCTCTTCAGATAGGGGGACGGTTCCTGTGCCTGGGTCCTGTTCCGTAACCCGGATACGAGGACCGTCCCCATGTCCCAGGTAATAAAAAAAAGCCTCACTGCGTGAGGCTCGTTTTTCTGTTCAGTGATGTTGAAACAGGAGGCCGAAGAATGATCTTGCGTCCTCCTGCTTCAGGTGGTGACCCATAGGGGACTCGAACCCCTGTTACCGCCGTGAAAGGGCGGTGTCTT
>DAOSCC010000193.1:0-4624 GCA_035361135.1 Clostridiales bacterium
CACCTCGCAGATATCGACGATAAAAATACCTGTTTCCTGTGAGAGGTCTATTTCCCTCGAAGTGCGTTTCATGTCCTCGTCGTAGACGATGCGTACCAACGGTTTTGTGGGCATTTTCCGGTTGTGTTTCACAACGATGGCGCGCTCCCTGGTGTTGAGCAGCACACCTGACCCTTCCGGATATACGGTTACGAATCTGACAAAATTCTCTACGACCACGGTATCAAAATGGTGGAGACCCATGGATGTGATGTATTCATAAACCTCATGTGGTTTCAGTTTCTTCCTGTAAACACGGTCCGAAGTGAGGGCATCATAAACATCCGCCACCGCCACTATCCTGGCATATATCTGTATCTCTTCGCTTTTCAGGCGGTACGGGTATCCGCTCCCGTCGTACCTTTCATGGTGGCCCAAAGCGATATACGACGATATGAGATTCAACTGCCCGCTTTTTTTCAGCAGTTCATACCCAAGTATGGTATGCTTCTTTATTTCCTCGAATTCTGCCACGGTAAGCTGGCTTGGTTTTTTCAGTATTTCCCTTGGTATGCAAAGCTTGCCTATGTCGTGGAGTATGGCGCCAAGTCCAAGTTCCCGGAGCTGCGCTGTATCGAAACCAAGACCGATGCCGGTTATTATCGAAAGTATGCACACACTGACAGAATGCTTGAAAGTGTAGTCATCCACAGTTTTTATTTCAGTAAGGTTGTAAAGGATGTCATCGTTGGAAAGCAGTTCATCCACGATCCTGTTAACGATTGTCTTAACATGTCCCACATCGATGGCGTCGGAAAAGCTGTACCCGGTCATGATATCCCTGACCAGTACCACGGCTTCATTGCGTGTTTTTTCGTTAACGACGTCGTTGACCTCAATGCCTTCCGACAGGTCGTCATCCAGGTATATCTCGTATATACCGCGTTTCCTAAGCAGTTCAAGATAGCTATCTCTGAGTTCGACGCCCTGCATGAGCAATACGCCGCCATCGGAGCTGAAAACCGTGCGGGCGAGCCTTGCACCTTCAGGCACTGAGTCAACTTTCACCCTTCTCATTCGTTCCTCCGGTTTTATTCTTTGGTATGGTCTTGTTTCAAGGCACGATAGTAACTTATTCGACACAACAGTATAAAATCCTTCCCTGTTTCAGAGGTTTTAAAATTTTATTTTGGGCAATAAACAGGTTTCATCCATTTTGTGGTAATATAAGTATATATATTTACAAAGGAGTCGCGCCATGATCAGATCAATCCCGGGAGATATCGCAAAGCACGGTTTTCTTTTGATCCGGATAGCCGTGACAGCCAGGAGAATATTGAGCAAACTCTTGTCGTTCAGGCCCGCAGACATGCTCTCAGATGACATGAGATACCAGTTGTATTTCTACAGGAGTTATTTGCCCGAACTGTACCGAAGGCATGTCAGCAAGAACTACAAAAACTGTCTCTTCTGCTCCAGGCTTGTAAAATCGGGATGTCACAGGTACTGTCTCAAATGCAGCGCCGGTACCTACATAAAATGCTATCCTCCTCTGCCCGGCCTTTTATATGCGGTCCCGGTGCACACGGACGACGGGGATCAGCTTGCCGTCCCATGGTATTTCAGAAAAACCTGCTCCGGCTTCAAAAGATTGCCCCTGTTTTGGTATTGGCACAATATATATTCGGTATTTCCTTCGATAGCCCTCAGCAACTATGAAGCGCTCGAAGGGCTTGAAAAAGGCCTGTCTTCCGGTGCCAGGCCGTGCCACATATGCGCAACCGTCGATTATGAACTTTACAGGAAGTGTATGAAGCAGCCGGATTTTGACGTTTCAGCCCCGTGCACGAAGATAAGGGAAGAACTGAAAAAAGCATATCGCGGCCAGACTGCCGGCAAACCTGAAAAAAGCCGGGCAACAAGCCTTAAGTCTCAAGATCCGCAGTATAAACATACGGAAACTGCGGTATAAAAAACTGCAGCAACAGGTTTATGACCTGATGCTGCAGCCGTCGGTCCGCTACAGCCATTGATCAGCCGGATACATTCCGGTATATATGCCTTTGCCTGCTGGGACTGTCCATACCGGTATCAGTCGAGGCCGAGCAGTTTCCTGATCATCCCCGTTACACCGGCCTTTATCCTGTCAAGCCTGAGCTGTGCTTCTTCCATCGTTTTTTCAGCTACGCCGTAATATATCTTTATCTTCGGCTCTGTACCGGAAGGCCTGATACAGAACCATGCCATGTCCTTCAGTTCATAGTACAGCACGTTGGATACCGGCAGATCCAGCGCTCTGCTGCTTCCGTCAGCCATATCCGTCCTTCTTTGCGTCAGATAATCCCTGACCGCGATAATTTCGCAGCCATCGATATCGTATGACTTCATTCCCCTCAACGCATCCATAGCAGCACCGATCTTTTCGATGCCTTCCTTCCCTTCCAGCGTGAAGGAGGTTATGCCCTCGATGAAATAGCCGTATTTTCGGAACATTTCCTGCAGCCCTTCATACAGCGACATGCCTCTGTTCCTGTAATATGCGGCCATCTCACATATCAGCATGCTGGCAACGACTGCGTCCTTGTCCCTTGCAAATGTTCCGGCCAGGTATCCGTAGCTTTCTTCGAAACCGAAGAGGAATTTCTTGATTCCCGGTTCGTCAAGCTCCTTTATTTTCTCTCCTATGAACTTGAAACCTGTCAATACCTCTATCAGTTCTACGCCGTAACAGTCCGCTATCTGCCTTGCCAACTCGCTCGTCACGATGGTCTTGACCACAAAACCGTTTTCAGGAAGGCACCCGGCAGCCTTTTTCTGCGACAGGATGTATTCCATCAGCAGGCATCCCGTCTGGTTGCCCGTGAGCACCGCATACTCGCCGGCCGAATTCCTCACGACGACTCCTACCCTGTCGCTGTCAGGGTCCGTGCCGATAATTATATCCACGTCTTCTTTCCTGGCAAGCTCTATGGCCAGCCTGAACGCATCCTTCTCCTCGGGATTCGGGTACTTCACGGTACTGAATTCAGGATCCGGAAGTTCCTGTTCCCTGACCACCAGCACGTTTTTGAAACCTGCTTCGGCAAGGATCCTCCTGACCGGCTTGTTGCCGGAACCATGCAAAGGTGTATAGACGATCTTCATCGAATCCGCCGCTTTTTTGATCTCATCGGGATTCACCAGGAGAGTTTTCAGGCTTTCGATATATGCGTCGTCCACCTCTTTGCCGATCATCCTGATCAGGCCTTTGCCCAATGCTTCCTTTTCGTCTGCGGGTTTTATGGCCGTGATATCGGTTATCCCGTTTATCTCCTTCAGAACTGCCTCGGAACCTTCAGGCGGCAGTTGTCCGCCGTCCTCTCCGTAAACCTTGTAGCCGTTGTACTGTTTCGGATTGTGGCTTGCAGTGACGACCACGCCGGCTGCGGCCTTAAGATGCCTTACGGCAAACGACAGTTCAGGAGTCGGGCGGAGTTCGTCGAAAAGGTATGAAACGATGCCGTTGGCTGCAAATACTCGGGCAGCTTCCCTTGCAAACTCGGGTGACATGCGCCTGGAATCATACGCTATAACTACGCCGCGCGCCGCTGCGTCTTTCACGTTGTTGAGAAGATAGTTGGCAAGCCCCTGGGAAGCCTTCCTTACGGTGTATATGTTCATCCTGTTCGTGCCTGCCCCGATTATGCCCCTGAGGCCTCCTGTGCCGAATTCCAGGTCCTTGTAGAACCTCTCCTCTATTTCGTCCGGATCATTGCTGATTTTCTCCAGTTCTTTCTTCGTTTCCTGGTCGAAGTAATCACTGCGCATCCAAAACTCAAATGCTTCCCTGCTGTTCATGTTTCCCCTCCAGATGTTGCTGTTGTTGTATTTACCTTGATTATTTTACCATAAAAAAACTGAAATAAAAGAAGAATATTGGATCCAATAAAAAAAGGGCTGTTGCCCCATTCTAAAGTATTATACATATCAGTCCGCCGCTGCCTTCGTTGATGATCCTCTGAAGCGTCTCCTGCAGCTTCTGCTGGGCATCTTCCGGCATCCTCATGAGCTTGTTGTGCAGGCCTTCACTCACCAGTTCGTGCAGCGATTTGCCGAATATGTTGGATTCCCATATTTTCCCCGGCTCATTCTCGAATTCCTTAAGCAGATAATTGACAAGTTCCTCGGACTGTTTCTCCGTGCCGACAAGAGGAGCTATCTCTGTCTCGATATCTGCCCGGATCATATGTATCGACGGTGCGCTGGCCTTGAGCTTGACGCCGAACCTGTTGCCCTGTTTTATGATTTCGGGCTCATCCAGCGTCATCTCCTCCATCTGCGGCGTCACGACCCCATAACCCTTCATTTTCACTTCATGCAGCGCATACTCGACCCGTTCGTATTCTCTCCTGATCCTTGCAAGTTCCTTCATCATCCCCATCAGCATGTGCTCGCCTTCGATCCTCAGTCCCGTAATGTCGCTGAGTACACTGTAGAAGAGATCATCAGGGGTCCGGATGTTCATGAGGATGTTGCCTGAACCGGCATTGATTTCGACCAGGTCGGCCTTTCCGACGAATTCATAGTCTGAGAACTTTTTCAGCGAGTCCTTTGCCTCACGGATCCTCTGTACCCTGTCAAATACGTTCCTTACAGCCTCAAGCAT
>DAOSCC010000194.1:0-4577 GCA_035361135.1 Clostridiales bacterium
CCCTTGCCCTGTACCGCCTTACGGTAGGCCGAAGGGGACAGGCCGACTTTCTGCCTGAAAATGCGTGCGGAGTGGCCGTTATAGTCCATGTTGCACTGGGCAAAGGCCTGTTTGACGGATAGGTTGGCATCCAGCAGCTTTTCTTTCAGTTTGTCGATTTTGCAGTTGATATAATACTCATACGGCGTCATACCCGTATGCTTTCTGAACAGCCTGGAGAAATGCGCCCTGCTGAGGCATGCCGCCTTTGCCGTTTCGCTTATGCTGAATGGTTCCTGCCAATGGCTTTCTATGTACTCCCTGGCCTTTTCGATCTCTTCCTTGCCACGGTAGACCCTTCGGTCGATCATCAGTGCAACGACATACTTCACTCGCTGTTGGTTGTCTAAAATGGGGAAAACCGTTATATCCTGATACGCGGCAATTATATCCAGGTCGTGGACGCCATATTTCTTCTTTATATCTTCAATGGGCACCCTGATGTCATATCCGTAAACCGTTTCGCCCTTGAACGCGCGAAGCAGCAGATCGTATTTACCCGTTGCAATAACGGCGGGATCTGTCAGCACGTTATATTTCCCGATGACTCTCTCCGGGCTGTCAACGTGATATTCATCCAGCAACGCCTTATTGACCAGTACCGATGTCCCGTCCGGGGCATAGACCTGTAAAGGGTAAGGAAAAAAGTCAATAACTTTGGCAAGAAGTTCTTCATTGTCATGTAACATATGGAAAGATCCAATGAGACCGTTCCGTCCATGGTCTGTATCGATCATCTGTTATCCCCGCCCTACAGAGATAATATAGGAAAATCCAAATTACATTACAACTTAATTATACTATAAAAAACGGCGTCCGACACCAATCAAGTCTTCCGCCTGCTCCTGAACGAGTAGTACTTCCTCACCAGGCCGACAAATGGCCTTATTACCGCCGGCTCCATGTCGGCTGCTGCTTCCCGGAGCTTCTCCCTTATAGGGATATGCTGCGGGCATGCCTTCTCACACTTTCCGCATTGCCTGCACAATGACGCGTATGAAGGCCTCCCGCTCATCAGGCCGCCGGCGAATGCGATATACTGCCACTGGGCCCTCCTCGCCCCGAAAAAGTGCCTCGCATTATAATAGCTGAAGCAGAAAGGTATATCCACCCCTGCCGGGCACGGCATGCAGTAACCGCAGCCCGTGCAGCCGACCTTCATCATCCTGAAATACTCTTCCCTGACCTTATCATACAAGCGCAGTTCCTGCTCCGTCAGCATGCCGGGCTCGATAGAATCGGCCAGCGCCGTGTTTTCTTCTATCTGCGACTCTTCATTCATGCCGGACAGTACGGTGGTGATGCCGGGCTGGTCCCACAGCCAGCGGAATGCCCAGTCCGCCGGTGTTCTGCTGTATCCGGACGTATCCCATATCTTCCGGATTTCGGGAGGCATCCTCTTTACCAGCGTACCTCCGCGAAGCGGCTCCATTATCACGACACCTATCCCTTTGGATGCAGCATATTCCAATCCCTCTCTGCCTGCCTGGAAATTCTCGTCTATGTAATTGTACTGTATCTGGCACATATCCCACGGGTAATCATCGATGATAGCTTTAAAATCCTCTTTGCTCCCATGGTATGAAAACCCGAAATGACGGATCCTGCCGTCCTCCTTCGCCTTGCGGGCAAACTCCTCGATACCCAGCCTTTTGAGTCTTTCCCATCCGCCGAGATCATTGACAGCATGGAGCAGGTAATAGTCCACATGATCCGTCCGGAGCTTCTTAAGCTGGCTGTTGAGAATATTGTCCATATCCTTCATGGAGTGGACCGCAAAAGGCGGAAGCTTGGTCGCCACCCTGACCTTGTCCCTGTACCCTTTTGCCAGTATATCGCCGAGTATGGATTCGCTCCTTCCTCCATGGTATATAAGAGCGGTGTCGAAATAGTTCACGCCGCGGTCGATGGCCATGAGTATCTGTCTTTCAGTCCGGGCCAGGTCGATCCTGCCGTTTTTCTGGGGAAAGCGCATGCACCCGAAACCAAGGACCGATACCTCATCCCCCGTTTTTCCCATCTTCCTGTATTTCATTCGGATCCCCCTCTTCCGTCTCCCTGCTGTGCCAATTATATATTCCTGTTCCAGGAACCATATTTCCGTTTGCAGATCCACATCTGCAGCTTACCGTCAAAACTATGCCTGCCGGTTCCGGAAGAATTCCCTCTCAGGCATCCTGACGGCGGTCAGTATGCCGGTCCTGAAACATCCCGTATCTATGTTGACGGTGTTGTTCCTCCACTGGACCTTTTCAACTATGGTATGGCCGTATATAACGGTCTTTTTGCCCTTATAGTCCGCAGCCCAGTCGAGTCTTTCGGGCCTTCCGTCCGGAAGCTGCCGGCCTGTTATATCTCCGTATATCGCCATCCTCTTTATCCTGCCCCGGAGCTTCCCGTCCTGCGTATCCAGGTCCTGCAGTTCTTCCTTCAGGCCCCCGTGCACTATAAGTATATCGTTTTTACACAGTATAACATAAGGCAGCCCTTCGATGAAATCGGTGACACTCCGTACGAAATCCGGACCTTCCGCTTTGACGGCAGACAGGGTCGCCATTACTTCTTCTTTTGCCGTCGTCCCTTTTACAAGCTTTTGCAGTATCTTCTCCTCGTGGTTTCCCCTTACGGACCGGGCCCGCCCGCTGCTTACCGCATCCATTGCCAGTTTCAGAACCTTGACAGGCTCGGGGCCCCTGTCCGTAAAATCGCCCAGGAATACGAGAGTGCGGCCTTCCGGCGATCCGGCTATCAGCCCGTTTTCCTCATCGACTTCATACCCCAGCTTTTTCAGCAGTTCGGCCAGTTCCCTGAAACACCCGTGTATGTCTCCTACTACATCGATTCTGTCAGCATCCAGTTTTTCGTACAGGTGTGAGCCTTCATCGAATGCCATCTTCCTTTGGATAACCTCCATCTGTTATTGCTCTTCATGAAGTCCGACTGCCGCGTCACATTGCACTCCTCTTTTCATCCCGCCGCGATCCGACGCCGGTCTTTGGCATCTATCCGCATATACCTGCCGCGGTTCGTCCATGGACCGGAATGTTTGCGCAGCAGCACATTACTGTCATTATCGGGCTGCGATGTCCGGATCAGCCGATCAGAATCCATTGTTCCTTATAACGTCCCTGTACCAGAGCGCACTCTTTTTCAGTATCCGCTGCTGCGTTTTATAATCGACGTATATGATGCCGAACCTCTTGCTGTAACCGTATCCCCATTCGAAATTGTCCAGCAGCGACCACACATAATATCCTTTGACATTGACGCCCGAATTTATGGCACGATGTATCTGTCCAAGGTACCTGTAAAGGTAATCCACGCGGTTGTCGTCCTCGACCTTTCCCCCGCGGTTGACGATATCGTTGAAAGCCGCGCCGTTTTCGGTGACGAGGATCTTTATCCCGCCATAATCCCTGTTGAGACGGACAAGCAGGTCATGGATGCCTTCGGGGTATATCTCCCAGCCCATCTGCGTCCTGTCTTTGCCGGTCGTCGTCTCGAACGCGGGTATCGGCCACAGCGAACCGTCATATTTTATGAAGCTGCTGTAATAATTATTTATTCCAAGGAAATCGACAGGCTGATGTATCGTCTCCATATCACGGCTGTCTATCTCCGGGAACAGGTCCATTTTCTGAAGATGCGCCGCCAGGTCGGCCGGGTATGCGCCTTTGAGTACGGGATCGGCAAACCATTTGTTGAGATATTCGTCGTACATCTTTGCCGCAGCCTTGTCTTCATCGCTGTCCGAAGCGGGATAAACAGGGTTCATGTTCAGCGTTATCCCGATTTCTCCTTTCCCGCCCGTCTCCCTGTATGCTTTTACTGCCTGGCCGTGGGACATCATCAGGTGATGGGCCACCTGCACGGCGGTCTTGAAATCGGTGATGCCCGGGGCATGCCTGCCCTGCCAGTTCCCTATAAATGACACTACCCACGGCTCGTTGTGCGTGATCCAGACCGGCACCTGGTCGCCGAGTTTTTCAAACATGTATGCGGCATAATCGGTGAACCATCCGACGGAATCCCTGTTCGCCCATCCGCCAAGATCCTGGAGTTTCTGGGGCAGATCCCAGTGGTAAAGCGTAGCGGCGGGCCTGATGCCGTTCTCGTTCAGCTTTTCCGCGAGCCTCCTGTAAAAATCCAGTCCTTTCTGGTTCGGGGTCCCCTTCCCGTCAGGGAACACTCTCGCCCACGATATGGAAAAGCGGTATGATTTCAGGCCGATCTCCTTCATCAGCCTGATGTCTTCCTCATACCTGTGGTAATGGTCACATGCGACATCTCCCGTGTGATTTTCATATACCTTGCCGGGGATGTGGCTGTAGCGGTCCCATATATTCTCGCCCTTGCCGTCCTCCCTGTACGCCCCTTCTATCTGGTACGCGGCTGTCGCGGCGCCCCATATGAAATTGTCCGGAAACATGTACTGCATCTTTTTCTCCTCCTGTTATCCATATTTTTTGATGTTGCTCCTGCTATCAACCGAAAAATCAGCGCCCGTATGCATTCATTATACCCCATGCCGTCATCCG
>DAOSCC010000195.1:0-4536 GCA_035361135.1 Clostridiales bacterium
TCGCTCCTCACTCCGTCCGACGCATTCCTGCTGCCGCAAGGCGCTCCGGACTGTCCCCATGCCTGTCGTGCCTGGCGCCGTTTTTACTGTTATAATATATATGGTGATTATTATGTTGCTGAAAGCGGCGTTCAAATTCAGGAACATACTGATACTGGCTGCAGGCATTGCGCTGATTGCCGGCGCTGCCGGGTATGCGCCAGATGCCGGATGGGTCCGGATCGCGGCCGGAACGGCAAGCCTTGCCGCATATGCCGGTGCGGTTGCCGCAACGATGAGAAGCAGGGAGTTCAAAAAGGAACTGGAACTGTCTGAGAAACTGGAGGGCATATACAGGCTGAACAGAGAGATCGACGAACAGTACAGGCATATATCCGGGCGGCTTGGGAAGAATCTCAGGCAGAAAGCCGCCAGGGTCCTCAGGCATAAAGACCAGTTGCTGCATTATTTCAATGAATATCACGATGATCCTGTAAAACAGAAGATAGTGCAGCAGGCCCTGAAGCTTGTCATGGCGTACCTGAAGCTGGCAGGCAGCCTTGCCGACAGGGCAGGGGAGCTTTCGCCGAAGAGCATGAATGAGCTTACGGCACGGATAAATGCAAACAACAGGAGGCTTGGCACATTGAAGAGCTACCAGGCCGTGCTGGAACTGTCCAAAACCATAGAAATGGACGAGAAATTGCTCGAAATGATGAAAGAGGAGAGAAGGGACCTTGAGACGGCAAGTGTCCGGCTCGACCAGATAGAGAGCAGCATAGTCGGATTCAGGCACCGGATACTCTCCAATGAAATATCCGATACCGAATACGAGGAGATAGAAAATGCGATAAACGAGGCAACAGCCCTTGACAATGCCCTCAATGAACAGCGGCGCCGCAGGCGGGAATCCTGTCAATGACTGCGGCTGCCTGATCTTGTCCCTGGCAATAATCATCGCTGCCGCTTTTCGGTGTATGTAAAGAAATGCCTCCCGGTCAAAGTGGTACCCGCCGACCCTCACAGCAGCGCTGAGATATTGCTCATTATTTCCCGGGTCGATTTTGGACGGTTCATCGTATAAAGATGGATGCCGTCCACCCCTTCTTCGATCAGTTCCCTGATCTGGAGCGATGCGTATTCTATACCGGCCTTCCTCATATCTTCAGGGTCGTTTTGGTATTTATCCATCATCAGCACCACCTTTGCAGGTATCGAACACCCGCTTTTCAACGCTATCGATTTTATCTGGTCAGCTTTGAAAATAGGCATTATGCCTGCTGAAACGGGGCACTTTATTCCGATCGCCCTTGCCCTTTCGATGAAGTCGAAAAACAGCCTGTTGTCGAAGAACAACTGCGTAATAAGGAAATCGACGCCTGCATCCACTTTCTCCTTCAGGTGTGACAGGTCCTCGCTGATCCTCCTGGAATCCACATGGCCTTCAACATATGCAGCCGCGGCAATGCAGAAATCATTCATTTTGCGGATGTGCCGCACCAGTTCGCTGGCGTGTCTGTATGCCCCCCTGCTGAAGTCGAAACCGGGCTGGTCTGCCGGCGGGTCGCCCCTCAGCGCGAGTATGTTCTCAAGGCCTGACTGGTGCATCGATTCCAGCATGCTGTCTATTTCTTCCCTGGTATGACCTGCGCATGTGAAATGGGCCATGCTCTCGATGCCGTGGAGACCTTTTATCCTGGCCGCTATTTCAAGCGTACGGCCCTTCCTGCTCCCGCCGGCCCCGTAAGTGACGCTGATGAAGTCCGGCATTAGGGCTTCGAACTGCTCAAGATGGTCGAATATCGTTTCCAGCGGAACATCCGGCCTGGGCGGGAATATTTCAAAGGACAGTACCGGCCTTTTTCTATTGAAAATATCAATTATTTTCACACATCCAACCTCCCGAAATAAAGCTAACTACATTATAACAACATTTAAATAGCTGTCAAGTACAATTAAAAAGCAGTTATATTCATTCAAGCAGCCCCGGCATGCACAGGTTTTTGCTTCCGGGAATCAATATCTGCCAAAGGGATTTCCGGCAGTGGGACACTTCTGCGGACAAGCGCTCAATAAGCTTTCTTCAGGACAGGACACACATGTAAATATCTCCAATTACTCCCGCTTTATAGCGAATGGATGTTATCGTTATTGCGGATTTTGTGACAGTAGTTTAAAATATCAGGTGACATGTATAAGCATGAATCGTATGTTATGTCGGCAGCCAGCTGTCCGGCATCAGTAATGGG
The DNA here is from genome assembly GCA_035361135.1 of Clostridiales bacterium. Taxonomy (GTDB): domain Bacteria; phylum Bacillota; class Clostridia; order Acetivibrionales; family DTU013; genus DTU013. The sequence goes on from DAOSCC010000195.1 coordinate 2,229, forward strand.
GGTTTTTATGTATAAAATCGTAAGGAAGGAAGTACTCAACCCGGCAGTGAAGCTGTTGGAGGTAGAAGCGCCGTATGTGGCCAGAAAAGCGGAACCTGGCCAGTTCATAATACTGAGGATAAGCGAAGAAGGCGAAAGGATCCCGTTGACGATTGCCGACTACGACCGGGAGAAAGGAACGGTTACCATCATATTCCAGGAAGTGGGGAAGACCACCTCGATGCTGGGGATGCTTGAGGAAGGCGATTGTATACTGGACTTTGCAGGCCCTCTTGGCAAAGCGAGCCACCTGGAAGGAGTGAGGAAAGCCGTGGTCATCGGCGGAGGCCTTGGTACGGCCATAGCATATCCGCAGGCAAAGAAACTGCACGAACTGGGTGCAGAGGTGGATGTCATCACGGGCTTTCGGAACAGCGGCCTGATCCTCCTTTCGAAAGAACTCAAACAGGTAAGCAGCAGGCTGTTCATCACCACTGACGACGGTTCCAACGGCAACAAGGGTTTTGTTACGGATGTACTGAAAAAACTGCTTGAGGAAGGCAACAGGTACGATCTGGCCATTGCCATCGGTCCGCTTATAATGATGAAGATGGTATCGCTGCTGACGAAAGAGTATGGCATTAAGACCGTCGTCAGCATGAATCCTGTCATGATAGACGGCACCGGGATGTGCGGCGGCTGCCGTGTCACGGTTGGAGGCAAAGTAAAATTCGCCTGTGTCGACGGACCTGATTTTGACGGCCACGAGGTGGATTTCGACGAAGCGATAAGGAGACAGGCCATGTACAGGGCACAGGAAAAGAGGTCCATGGAAGAGCACGTCTGCAGGTTGGGAGGTGTCCGGAATGGCTGATATGTCTTTGGAAAAGGTAAAAATGCCGGAACAGGACCCGGAAACCAGGATCAGGAATTTCAACGAGGTAGCTCTCGGATATACTGAGGAAATGGCGGTAAAGGAGTCGCACAGGTGCCTGAACTGCAAAACCAGGCCGTGTGTCGCCGGCTGTCCTGTAAACGTACAGATACCAGAATTTATCAGGCTTGTAAGCGAAGGAGATTTCGAAAGGGCTTATGAAAAGATAAAGGAGACCAACAACCTTCCAGCCATATGCGGAAGGGTATGTCCGCAGGAGTCCCAGTGCGAGAAGTTCTGCGTTAGGGGAAAGAAGGGCGAACCTGTCGGTATCGGAAGGCTGGAAAGATTCGTTGCCGACTGGTACATGGCAAACGGGGACATGGATATCCAGCCTGTCCCGAAGAATGGAAAGAAGGTGGCCGTTATAGGATCCGGGCCGGCAGGACTGACATGCGCGGCCGATCTGGCCAAAAAAGGATATGAAGTCACGATATTCGAAGCTTTCCATGTGCCCGGCGGCGTGCTGATGTACGGGATCCCGGAATTCAGGCTGCCGAAGGTCCTGGTGCAGAAAGAAATAGATACGGTCCGCAAGCTTGGGGTGAACATCATGACCAATATGGTCATAGGCAAGGTACTGTCGCTCGAGGATCTCAGGAATGAAGGCTACGAAGCCATATTCATAGGCAGCGGCGCAGGCTTGCCCAATTTCATGGGCATCCCCGGCGAAAACCTGAACGGCGTATACTCGGCTAATGAGTTCCTGACCAGGGTAAACCTTATGAAAGCATACAAGTACCCTGAATACGATACTCCTGTGAGCGTGGCCGAAAGCGTTGCCGTCGTAGGCGGCGGGAATGTGGCAATGGATGCCGCAAGGTGCGCAAAAAGGCTCGGGGCGAAAAACGTATACATCGTATACAGGCGCTCCGAGGCTGAGATGCCTGCAAGGCTTGAGGAAGTGCACCATGCGAAGGAAGAAGGCATAATATTCAAGCTGCTGACCAACCCGGTCCGCATCGTAGGCACTGACGACGGCTGGGTCAGGGCGATGGAATGCGTGGAAATGGAGCTTGGCGAGCCGGACGCCTCGGGCAGGAGAAAGCCTGTACCGAAGCCGGGTTCTGAGCATCTGCTGGATGTCGGCACTGTCATCATAGCTATCGGGCAGTCGCCGAACCCGCTCATCAAGTCGACGACTCCAGGACTTGAAACACAGCCGTGGGGAGGCATCATCACGGAGGAGGAGACCGGCGCCACCAGCCTTGATGGAGTCTACGCAGGCGGCGACGCGGTCACCGGCGCTGCTACGGTCATACTGGCCATGGGCGCAGGTAAAAAAGCAGCAGCGGCGATCGACGGATACTTGGGCAGGAAAAAGTGAAATATGGAGCGTGAAACAGCCGCCGGAAGATGAAAAATCTTCCGGCGACTTTGTTTCGTTAGCGTAAA
>DAOSCC010000196.1:0-4483 GCA_035361135.1 Clostridiales bacterium
GAGAAGAACGGGATAAGGGTCGATGTGCCGAAGCTTTCGGAAATGCTTGGAGTTTCCGTGATCCCTACGAAGGCAGTGAAAAATGTCGGTATAGCCGAAGTACTGGACCGGATCGGGGACGCGTCGCAGGGCAACAGGCTGGCAGGCGTTGCTGAACTCCTTAAGCCATATACGGAGAAAGGCCTGACAGAGCCTGAGGCACTCATGGTGCTCGAAGATGACGGCGAGACCTGCAAAAGAGTCGGGATGCAGCCTGCCGGGCTGCAGGAGAAACTGTACAGGCAGAGGCGTGAAAGGGTCGATGAGATAATAGCGGCAGCTGTGACCGAGACCGACGACAAAGCAAGTTTTTCCGTAAAGCTTGGGCGCCTGATGCTCAGGCCGCTGACAGGGATCCCGATGCTTATCGCAACATTGATCCTGGTATTTATGTTCGTGGGCGTCTTCATGGGGCAGACAGTCGTTGAACTGACTGAAGAGAAAATAATGGAAGGGATATACCGGCCATTTATCGCTGACCTCACCGGCAAGGTGATCCCGGCGGACTCGTTCCTGGGACAGATCCTTGCAGGAGAGTTCGGGCTGCTCACGATGACGCCGGTCTATATACTGGGTCTTCTGCTTCCGTTGGTCGTCGGGTTCTACCTGATGCTGTCCATATTGGAGGATTCAGGTTACCTGCCGAGGATAGCCGTTCTGACAGACAAGGTGATGACCAGGGTCGGACTCAACGGAAGGGCGATCATCCCGACCATACTCGCCTTCGGATGCTTCACCGCTGCCACGATGACAACGAGACTGTTGGGCTCCAGGCGTGAACGCTTCATTGCCACCGCTCTTTTGGGGCTGACCATACCGTGCTCCGCACAACTGGGCGTCATTGCGGGCATGCTCTCATCGCTTGGCCTGCCATATATACTGTTCTACGTGTTCGTACTCCTATTGCTGTTCGGGCTGGTGGGCAGGCTCCTGAACAGGCTTTTGCCAGGCGAATCCACCGGCCTCCTGATAGATCTGCCGCCAATACGCCTGCCTGGCGTCAAAAATGTGTTGAAGAAAACGTTTGTAAAAACTAAAATGTTTTTAAAGGAAGCCACTCCGCTTTTTGCGCTGGGAGCCCTCATCATTTCACTGCTTCAGTATTTCGGGATACTCGAAGCGATACAGGCTGCTATTGCGCCGCTGACAGAGCAGTGGCTGATGCTGCCGAAGGAAATGGCGACCGTGTTCATAATGGGTATGATCAGACGTGATTTCGGTGCGGCAGGGCTCAGCAGCCTGGCACTGACAGGCCCGCAGCTGATGACGGCGCTGATCACGATAACGCTGTTCGTGCCGTGTATCGCTTCAGTGATCGTTATTTTCAAGGAAAGATCGAAGGGCGAGGCCGCAGTCATATGGCTGGGAAGCCTTGTATCAGCATTCCTGGTTGGGGGACTGGTCGCACGGTTCCTGTTGCTGGTTTGACGATAGTGGTATAATGGAAGTGATATGTATGAAGACAGTATGCGCTGTATGCGGTTATGAATATGAAAGTGACAGGCCGGAAAAATGTCCGCGATGCGGTTCGGCCCCACGGATCGCGGGCGGCTGTGAAAATTGCCGGGGATGTTCGCTTTGGGGATCGTGCAGTATCAGGAACACAAACGGTGCACAGCACGATAAGGAAAGAAAGGCGGTAAAATGACCCCGACAGGAGGGAAAACCGATGGATGGATCCCAGAAGAATGACCTCATGGAACTGCTGAAAAAGAGCGGTTACAAGTTCACCGACCAGAGAAGTGCTGTGCTGGATGTGCTGATCAGGCATAAAGACAGTCATCTCAGTATCGATGAAATATATAATTATGTTAAGGAAAACAATCCGGACATCGGGATAGCTACGGTGTACCGGACTCTGACGCTTCTTGAGAAAGTCGGGGCAGTTGTGAAACTCGACCTGGACGACGGGTTCAGCCGGTATGAGCTGTCCCGCCAGGATGAGGACCATCGCCACCATCACCTTATCTGCACCAAATGCGGCGATGTTTCAGAGGTCGAAGACGATCTGCTGGACGCATTGGAGGAGCAGATACTTCAGAAAGACGGTTTTTTGGTCACGGATCACAGGGTGAAATTCTACGGCTTGTGTAAAAAGTGCAGGTAAATGACCGTACTGGTTCCGATACATTTATCTGTTTGAATTATGTTTGGGGTATCTTTGCCGGACAGAGCGCTGTGATCGGCATAAAGAGTATTGCATTATGGAGGTCTTCGTATGGATGCGTTGTTCAGTAATTTAAGTCCGGTCGTGCAGGCATTGATAGCCACCGGGTTTTCATGGTTCATGACGGCAGTTGGATCCGCCCTTGTATTCTTTTTCAAGTCTATAAACAAAAGAGTCCTCGATACGATGCTTGGGTCGGCGGCGGGTGTTATGATCGCGGCAAGTTTCTGGTCGCTGCTCGCTCCCTCCATAGAGATGTCGGAAGAGCTTGGCCTGCCTGTATGGATGCCCCCGCTCGTCGGGTTCCTTGCAGGCGGATTTTTCCTGAAGCTCGCAGATTCTCTGCTTCCGCACCTGCACATTGGTTCGCCCAGTGAAAAGGCAGAAGGCATCAAATCGGGATGGAAGCGCGTCGTTTTGCTTGTGTTTGCGATCACTTTGCATAATATACCTGAAGGCCTTGCCGTTGGCGTCGCGATAGGCGCAGCAACCAACAACCTGGGATCGGCTACACTGGCAAGCGCTCTCATACTTACTCTCGGTATGGGCCTCCAGAACCTGCCTGAAGGAGCGGCAGTTTCGATACCGCTCAGGCGGGAAGGAGTTTCAAGGCTCAAGAGTTTCTGGTACGGCCAGGTTTCAGGGCTCGTTGAGCCAATAGCCGGCGTGCTGGGGGTTGTCGCGGTCATGGCGATAAAGCCGATACTGCCGTATGCAATGTCCTTCGCGGCAGGCGCCATGATATACGTGGTTGTCGAGGAACTGCTGCCTGAAGCCCAGTCGTCGGACAGTTCCGATTATTCCACCATAGGATGTATCCTTGGCTTTGCGCTGATGATGGTGCTTGACATAGCATTGGGATGACAGAAAAGCAGTCAAGCAGCACGTTGCTGATTACGTGCTGCTTTATGCGATGCTGCTATCTGAGATGCTGTTTCTACACGGTGCCCTGCCATACATGCTGCCTGTTATGCATGCTTCCATTGAATATTTTATCTGTTGTCTCCCGACTATTGGTTTATTATGTTGCCGTCGATACTTATTGTAACAACATTCCAGGGTATTATCCTGCCGCTCGTCAGCATGGCGTCCCTTACTGCCTGGACCAGTCCGCCGCAGCAGGGAACTTCCATCCTGAGGACCGTTATGCTCTGGATATTGTTGTTTGCAAGTATTGCGGCAAGCTTTTCGGAATAATCCGTATCGTCGAGCTTCGGGCATCCTATTATCGTGATCCTGCCCTTCATGAATTCCTGGTGGATAGACGCGTATGCATACGCAGTGCAGTCCGCAGCTACCAGCAGATGCGCATTGTGGAAATACGGCGCATTGGGTGAAACCAGTTTGATCTGGCAGGGCCACTGCCTGAGCTGTGATTCCGGTTTCGTATCTGCGCCGGAGCACGGGCTGCCTGTTGCTGTATGAGGTGTGCTGTTATTCCCGGTCGTATCCGGATCGTTATTCCTGCTTATGAAGCGCATGCGCGAACCGGGACAGCCGGACGCTGAATGGAACGCATGGCTGTGTGAAGCCGGACTTTCCTGATTGCCTGCTCCGTGTCCGCCCTGGTCCGGATCCTGACCATTCTGTACGGGAGGCAGACCCATCTCCCCGAGGCGCTTGTTTACGGCTGCTTCATCGAATGCTTCCGCTTCACGCTCGATTATCTCAATCGCGCCTGTCGGACACTCTGGAAGGCAGTTCCCGAGGCCGTCGCAGTAAGCGTCAGATACCAGTTTTGCTTTACCGTTCTCCAGCACAAGGGCCCCTTCGTGGCATGCATTTATGCAGAGCCCGCATCCATTGCATTTCTCTTCATTTATCTTAACTATTTTCCTGACCATGTTATTGCTCCTTTCCTGCATTTTCCGTGCCGACACGTCACATTCACGGTCATTGTCCGTATATATGTGCCTGCATGTCCTGCCTGGCGCCATGCTTTTTTCTTTGTACCTCTATTGTAGTACCGGACCATATGTGAATCGGTAACCAAGGTTACAAAAATCCATTGATGTTTTGCTGCCGCAGAATTTTAATGTGGTTTGGATATATATTCCAAACAACTGTGCCATAATTAGGCGACGGATTATATATTTGTCATATTTGTCCTGTTGAAACATTTCTTTTGAATAATGTGCTATAACGAGTCGATGTAGGGCTCATATGCCTCGCTGAAACACTTCTGTTGTGAAGAAATTTTTTTACAAACAGAAAATTTTCTTTCTATAAATGAGCAAAAGCGCTAACATATAATGTAAAATTAAAGGAGACACCTTG
>DAOSCC010000197.1:0-4422 GCA_035361135.1 Clostridiales bacterium
AAGCGTGCAAAAACAACGGCGTAAAGCTGCAGATAGGCTTTATGCGCCGTTTTGACGCAAGCTTCAGGGAAGCCAGGAGGCTGCTAGAGGAAGGCGTTATAGGAGACCTGGTCCAGATCCATTCATGCACGCGCGGCCCGAGCAAGCCCCGTCCGTGGATGTATGACCTGAAGAAGTCAAACGGCATACTTGCCGAGGTCAACAGCCACGATATCGATTCGATACGCTGGTTCGCAGGCAGCGAGATAAAGGAATTGTATGCGGTGGCAGGCAACTTCCGGAATCCGGAAGCCAAAGCCGAATATCCTGATTATTACGACAGCGTCCTGATGAACGGCATTTTTGAAAACGGCGTGCAGTTCACCGTCGACGGCGCGGCCTATGTCCAGTACGGATATGATTCAAGGATGGAGATCGTGGGAACTAAAGGAGTGCTGCATGTGGGCAGGTCGGATGCCAGTTTTGTCAAATGCACCACAGTGGAGCACGGGACTTCGACGCCGTTTATAAGCAGTTGGACGACGCTTTTTGCAGATGCATATCTGGCTGAGGACATCGCGTTCGCGGAAGCGATAATAAACGATACCGAACCGGCAGTGACCGGCTGGGACGGAAGGCAGGCAGTGGGCATAGTCGAGGCCGGCAACCGTTCGATATTGACGAAAAGTATAGTGAGGCTGTAACGGCCGGATCATATATCAGTGTGGATTGTGTAAAGGAGGGTCATGAATGCTCAGTTTGAAACTGTACGGCCCGAATGATATAAGGCTGACAGAAACCGACATACCGGAGACCGGCGACGGCGAACTGCTGCTAAAAACGGACGCGGCGGCTGTTTGCGGGACCGATATACGGATGTGGCAAAACGGTTACAAAGGTGTGGATGAAGAGCATCCGCTCACATTAGGTCATGAATTTTCCGGGACCATCGTCAGGGTCGGCAAAAATGTGCCTTTTTACAAAGAGGGCATGAAAGTTGCAGTACAGCCGAATATCGGCTGCGGCATATGCGACCGATGTGTATCGGGCAATTTCCATCTTTGCGACGATTATCGCGCATTTGGCATCAACATGGACGGTGCGTTTGCAGAGTATGTGAAAATACCCGCAGATGCTGTACTTCGAGGCAACCTCATGCTGCTGCCCGACGGCGTGACCGCCGAGGAGGCGGCAGTTACGGAACCCCTTTCATGTGCGTACAACGGCTTTACAAAATGCTTTGTCAAGCCGGGCGAATATGCGCTGGTGGTAGGCGCCGGACCGATAGGCGTCAGTCATGCGATGCTGCTCCATATGGCAGGCGCGTCGGTACTGATGAACGACCTGTCGCAGGAGAGGCTGGATCTCTGCAAAAAGATCCTGCCGTATATCGAGACTTACAGCGGGAATGACCTGGCCGGCTTCGTGAAGGATTGGACGCGCGGGCGCGGCCTTGACATAGCCATCACCGCATGCCCGGTACCGCAGGTGCAGTCGGCGATGCTGCCGCTGATGAATTATGGGGGCAGGGTCAATTTCTTCGGAGGGATACCGGCAAACAAGCAGCCCGTTCCCATCGATACCAATCTCGTGCATTACAGGGAGCTGTACCTGACGGGATCGACCAGGTCCAGCATCGCGCAGTTCAGGAAGACTCTTGAGTTCGTATCTCAGGGTCTGATAAACGTTAATGCAATGATAACGGACCGTTATGAACTGAAGGATATCAGGGACGCTTTTGAAAATGTGAGGGCCGCAAAAGGCATAAAGCATGTTATAACGTTCTGAAACATCAGGATTTGATACGCAGCAGTGAATTCACCAATATTTACAGTTTGTTTATGTACCAATTAAATGTACCAGGAGGGATGGCAAATGAAAGTACGTCTGGTTCCATTGCATTTCGCTGAAGCAAATGAACGAGAAAGACAGGAATTCAAGGATCAGATGGCGCGTCTCCGCGATTATTACGGAGATGTGGCGGAATTCCTCCCTGAAGTGTGCGTGGGAGATCCTCTGCCCGAAGCGGACGCCATTGTTTTTCCGCAGTTGATATTTGCGGCATTTCGCCACAATGATGAAATGAAAGCGTATGATTTGCCCATGATCGTGCTTACGTCCAGGTTCGGCACTGTTGAGATGTGGGACTGGGAGATCGTCACTTATTTGCGCGACCTGGGCTGCACAGTATTTTCGCCCTACAGCATTGAAATGGCAAAAACGATCCTCAGGGCTATCGCTGTCAGGCACAGCCTGAAGCAAGGGGCCAGGTTCCTGATGTTCCAGGATTCTCCCGGCGAAGGCATGCAGGCAAACATATTCAAGCGCTTTTACTGGTGGGAGAAGGAAAGCACCGAAACGATGGAGGAAGTATTCGGCTGCAAACTGATATACCGGAGCTGGAAGGAAGTAGGCGACCGCGCGAAGCAGATTTCAGACGAGGAAGCATTGAAGATAAGCGAGGACTGGGAAATAAACCAGGAAGGCGTAAGCCGGATGGCGTTCCTGCGCGCTGTAAAGATATATATTGCCGTAAAGGAAGTCATCAGCGAGATAGGAGATGTGGCAGGAGTCGGCTCCAACTGCCTGAACGAGTCGTTCAACTGCGACACCACGCCGTGCCTTGCGTGGAACATGTTGTTCGAACGTGACAATATAATCTGGGCGTGCGAGGGAGATACGCTGACGCTTCTCTCGACTTATATAATATACCGCTCCATCGAAAAGCCCATTATGATGACGAACCTGTATCCATTCCTGGTCGGAATGGCGGCACTGGCGCATGAGAAGATCGACAGGTTCCCTGATATAGAGGATCCCGACAACCATGCACTGGGAGTCCACTGCGGCTACTTCGGGTTTGCTCCGAGGAACTTCTGCACCCAGTGGACACTGCGGCCGAAGGTCCTGGAAATCGTCAATGACGACGCCATCGTTATAGACTGTTGCTTCCCCATGGGGAAAGTAACGCTTGCCAAGATTTATCCCGGTTTTAAGAAACTGAGCGTTATTGAGGCGGAAATAGAGGACTATGTCCAGTATCCGGGTTCCGACTGCAGGAACGGCGCATTGATACGCTACAAGGACGGGCACAGGGTCATGGACGAGCTGTGCTCGCACCATTCCCTTATAATAGCCGGGGATGTAAGGCCGCAGCTGAGGCAGCTTGCAAAGGTCTTCGGTTTCAGCGTTACTGAGCTGTGATCAGGGACGTTCGATATTCATGATATAAATCTATTGTCAATTGGAATTATGGCTTGTTTCATTGTCATGCTTCCATAACAGGCATTCAGACCGATGATGTGCCCCGGTACGGCGCCAGGCGGATACAGACCTGAAGGTGCCGCACGGGGCATGCTTTCATCGTTTCGTTTTAAAATAGTGTTTACCGGATAAAGTAAGCGGATCCGCGTTTATTCGCATTTCTAATATTTTTATTTCTTGTTATCATTTCCTTTCTTTTAGGTGCAAATTGCATAAAATTTATTATCGATTTTTAATGAAATTTATCGTTTATTATTGACACGCGACAAATCTGCTGATATATTATTTTATGTGAAATGATTATAACAAGTTGATAAACAGCAGGTTTGCAATAATGTTTTGAATTTCCAAAAGGCGCAACAACAGCGGTTCACAGCAGCAACGGACATAGAAACAAATACAGCAAGTAACGGGGTAAATGTTATGATGATTGGTGCAAGCTCTTATATCTGGGTGTCCCCTTTTTCAACAGAAGAATTGGAACAACTGTCGCTTGCAAAAGGACTAGGGTTCGACGTATATGAGATCGCTGTGGAAAGGCCTGAGCTGATAGATGATGAGAAGGTGCTCGCCGAGGCGAATCGGGCAGGTATAAAAGTGCATGTCTGCGGCGCTTATGGCGAGACCAGGGACATCAGCAGCGATGTGCCTGGGTACCGTGAAAACGGTATGGCCTATGGGAAGCGCCTTATCGATATGGCGGCCGTACTGGGCTCGCCTTATGTGGCGGGCCCGATGTTCGCGGCTGTCGGAAGGACACGCCTTGCGGACACCGGGGAAAAACAGCGCCAGATGGATTATGCTGTTGAAAATATGAAGCGCCTTGCCGGGTACGCCGCGAACAGGGGCATAAAGCTGGCGATCGAGCCGCTGAACCGGTTTGAGACCGATTTTATAAATACCGTCGAACAGGGCCTGTATTTTATCGACAGGATCGGATACGACAATGTAGGTTTTCTTCTCGATACATTCCACATGAACATCGAAGAGAAATCGATACCTTGCGCTATTCGTTCCGCAAAGGGAAGGATATTCGATTTCCATGCCTGCGCAAACGACCGCGGCACTCCGGGGGAGGACCACTTCGACTGGGAGGAGATCCGCAAAGCGCTGGACGATGCTGATTATAAAGGGCCGGTCGTTATCGAGTCTTTCACGCCTAATATAACCGAAATCGCG
>DAOSCC010000198.1:0-4422 GCA_035361135.1 Clostridiales bacterium
ATAATGGACGCTGCTTCCGAGAGGGTCAGGCTGGCGGACGCGGAAGGAAGGACAAGCAAGTGTATAATAGCGCCATACCCGCCCGGGACAGCCCTCATATGCCCCGGTGAAGAGATCACGCGGGAAGCCGTGGATTTTCTGGCGGATGTGATCATGGCCGGCGGCAGTGTCCATGGAGTGGACAGCGATGGGACGGTTCTGGTTTTATGCAGGAAATAAATCTAATATGGTAACGTATGCTGTAATAGGGTATAATTTAAGTAGGAAACCGGAGCAGCGCGGAAAAGTTGGGGGATGGGAGTCATGAAAAGAGGGCTTTTCGTCACTGTGGAAGGCACCGACGGCTGCGGAAAGACGACGCAGATCAGAAACATAATAGATCATCTTTCTTCCATGGGATGTAAAGTCGTTGTGACAAGAGAACCCGGAGGGACGCGCATCAGCGAGAGCATCCGTTCCATCATCCTGGATCCTGCCTACACCGAAATGCACAGCAAAACGGAACTGATGCTGTATTCAGCCGCCCGCGCACAGTTGGTCGAGCAGGTGATCAAACCCGCCATAGCGAACTGCAAGACAGTGATATGCGACCGGTATGTGGATTCATTTTATGCATACCAGGGCTACGGAAGAGGACTTGATATGGATATGCTGAAGCAGATAACAAGTATAGCCATAGACAATACGATGCCCGACATCACGTTTTTCTTTGACCTGGATCCGGAGATTGGTCTCAGAAGAAGGATGAATGCCGCAAACGGCGACAGGATAGAAAACGAACAGCTGGATTTCCACCGAAGAGTCTATAACGGTTATAAACAGCTTGCGAAAGAAAACCCTGACAGGATCAAAACCATCGATGCTTCCAGGTCGGTGGAAGAGGTCTGGAAAGACGTCAGGAGGCAGTTGGATACAGTTCTTGGCTTTGTCAGAGAGGTTTGATGCGATGCATGTATTTTGTTGAGGAGGGCTGAATATGAAACTTGTGTTTGCTATCGTCCATGACGAAGACGGCCCGAAGGTGATGGAAGAACTGAACAGGAACGGTTTCAGCGTGACCAAGCTCTGTTCCACCGGAGGGTTTCTCAAAGCGGGGAACACGACCCTGCTCGTAGGTGTCGATGAGGAACACCTGGATAATGTTATCGAGGTCATCAAGAAAAAATCCAAAAGCAGGAAGCAAGTCATCAATTCAAATATGACCCCCAACGGAGTGGGAGGAATGTTTATACCATACCCGGTGGAAGTAGTCGTCGGGGGCGCGACCATTTTCGTCCTGAATGTGGATCGGTTCGAAAAGGCATAGATCCGCGATGAAGGATCCTGCGGGAGGTAAATCTTGAAAGTAAGTGAGACTCTCACCAATACGGCAGGTCTGGCAGGCCTGCCCGTCAAAGATGACAAAAAAGTAAAACCCGGCAAACGCGGCGAATTCAGGCACCAGCTTAAAATGGCTGAGGATGCCGGTTATGAACAGTATTTGAAAGACCTTGTCGATGAAATTGCCAGGCAGGGCGAAAGACTTGCAGAAAGAGTAGACATACGCGAACTTAAGATCTATAAAAAGCTGATAGCCGAATTTCTCGACCTGGCCGTCGGCAAATCGAAAAAATTCTCAAAAAGGAACCTGCTGGACAGGCGCGGCAGACACAGGGTCTTTGCGATAGTCAAGAATATAAATGAAGAAGTGGAACAGCTTACACAGGATGTGCTGAACGGAGAAAAGGACAATCTGAAACTCCTCCAGCGTCTTGCAGATATCAGGGGACTGATACTGGATCTGTTCACATGATCCGCAGCCGGCCAAAATCCGGTTACCGTGAGAGTATAACAACTCATGGCATGCTCCCGGGTGCGGCCGGATCATCATGTTATCAAGGAGTAATGAATGGATTTCGAAGGCATTGCAGGTCAGCGGGATGTGATCGAAAATCTGAAGCGATCGCTTTCCGAAGACAGGGTCAGTCATGCATATATATTCTCAGGACCGCAGGGGATCGGCAAGAAAACCATAGCAAGGATCTTCGCAGGGCTTTTGCTGTGCGGCGACCCGCACGACGGGGCCACATGCGGCAGGTGCAAGGCCTGCCTTCTTATGGAAAACGGAACCAATCCTGATCTTGTCACGATCAAAACCGACGGTCCCAGCATTGGCGTGGATCAGATACGCGGCATCCAGGACGATGCGGTGCTGAGGCCCATGTATTCCAAACGCAAGGTATATATCGTGGAAGATGCCGCAAAGATGACTGTCCAGGCCCAGAACTGCCTGCTCAAAACGTTTGAGGAGCCTCCGGGATATGTCGTCGTTATCCTGCTGACTGCAAATTATGAAAGCCTGCTGGAGACGGTACGTTCACGGGCGCTGCATCTGCAGTTCAGGAAATATACCCATGACCAGGTGATGCAGGCGCTCAGGACAAGGATAGGCGGCAGCAGCACTATGCTGGAACTGATAGCCGGCTATGCTGACGGGAATATCGGACAGGCCCTGAAACTGGCGGAGTCCAGCGAATTTTCCGCCCTGCGGGATCGGCTGTTCGATCTGCTGCCCGGGGCGGCATCGGGAAAGACAAAAGACATCTTTGAGATTACAGCTTTCCTGGAAGACAACAGGGAAAACATCGACGTGCTGCTGGACATAATGCTGGTATACTACCGTGATCTGCTCGTCGCGAGGGAAGGCGGCGAAAGCATGTTGATAAATTCGGATAAAAAAGATATTATAATGAATAATGCCCAAAATTACCGCGACAGCAGGATCATAGAGTGTATAGACGCTATTGAGGCCGCCAGGGGAGCATTGAGGCAGCATGCGAATTACCAGCTTGCAACAGACTATTTGCTGATAAAGCTGCAGGGGTAGAAACTGCAGGGACAAAACCACAGGAGGACATTGGATGGTAAAGGTAGTTGGAGTCAGGTTTAAAAGGGCAGGGAAAATCTATTATTTTGACCCTGATGAATTTCAGATAGAAAAAGGCATGCACGTCATCGTGGAAACCGCCAGGGGCGTGGAACTCGGCGAGGTGGTGATACCGCCGCGCGAAGTCCCTGACGAGGAGATCGTGGCGCCGCTTAAAAAAGTTATGAGGATCGCCACGGAAGATGACGAGAAGCATGCCCAGGAGAACAGGAAAAAGGAGAAGGACGCTTTTGGCATATGTCTTCAGAAGATCAGGGACCACAACCTTGAGATGAAACTGATAGATGTGGAGTACACGTTCGACAACAATAAGATCCTGTTCTATTTCACTGCCGACGGAAGGGTCGACTTCAGGGAACTGGTGAAGGATCTTGCTTCCGTTTTCAAGACGAGGATAGAACTGCGGCAGATAGGCGTCAGGGATGAGTCGAAGATGATGGGCGGCATCGGCGTATGCGGAAGGGAGTTGTGCTGCTGCTCGCATCTTGGCGAATTCCAGCCGGTATCGATCAAAATGGCAAAGGAACAGGGCCTTTCGCTGAATCCGACCAAGATCTCCGGCAACTGCGGAAGGTTGATGTGCTGCCTCAGGTATGAACAGGAAGCGTACGAACAGATAATAAAATACGCGCCGAGGATCGGTGCTGTTGTCGAGACGCCTGACGGCCAGGGAGTCGTGATCGAAAGGTTCCTTTTGAAAGAAACGGCGAAAGTAAAACTCGACAAGGGCAACGAAACAGACCTGAGATCGTACAGGTTCAGCGAACTCAAAGTCATACAGGATGCTTCCGCCCAGGAGGAAAATGACGTCGAAGACGCAGAGATAGAAGAACTGAAAGCTTTGGAGGACTGAATCCGCTGAAATAACCGAATTATCGACAAAAGTATTTTCTTTATTTGTCTTTGGTGATAAAATAGTAACTGTTTGTTAGTGGGTTACCAAAATGTATTTTAGGAGGTGTACTCTGATGGCATACCGCATCAGTGAAGACTGCATCAGCTGCGGACAGTGTGAATCCGAATGCCCGGTTTCAGCAATTTCCCAGGGAGACGGCAAATATGAGATAGACGAGGATGCATGCATCGATTGTGGAACATGTGCAGAAGTCTGTCCGGTCGAAGCTCCGAAGCCGGTATAACAAGTTGGGCCGATAAGGGGTCAGGCAGCAGCTTCCATGCTGATGCAGGGCTCCTTATTTTATTTTTGAGGAGGAATTGACCTGGCCCGGGTTGGATTTTTCGACTGTTCCTATTCTGAGACAGAATATGAAGGGTGGAGCCGTTGGATATTGAGATAAAAGAAAATGAGAGGATAGATGACCTTCAGTATAAAGGCCTGAAGCTGATACAAAAAAAGGACGGGTTCTGTTTCGGCATCGACGCGGTTCTGCTGTCTTACTTTGCACAAGTACCGAAAAGCGGCAGAGTGATCGATCTTGGTACAGGAACCGGGATCATTGCGGTGCTGGTAGCCGCAAAAAAGGAGCCCGCCGGCG
>DAOSCC010000199.1:0-4398 GCA_035361135.1 Clostridiales bacterium
CTTTATATGGCAGGCCTATATAAACCGTGGGACTATGCGCGCACCATGGGCGCATCGGCGATACACCCGCTTTTTTACAATATAGTGCCTGAAGTTGTCAGGGGATGCAAAGAGAATGGTATCATGATCAATCCATTTACAGTGGACCGGCCTGAGCACATAAAGGCAGTGGCGGAAGCGGGTGTCGACGGGATCATAACCAATGTGCCTGATGTTGCTCTGAAAATAGTGAAGGAAATGGGGGCGTAATATGAAACTGAATTACAGGCAGACCATGCTCATCGGACTTGGATTCTTCACAGTCAGCATAGTTTGGGGGATATACAATATCGCGATGCCGATCTATCTTGACGACCTGGGTTTGTCCGGGCTGGCTGTGGGAGCTGTGATGACGATAGACAATATTTTCGCCGTGATATTCCTGCCGATTTTCGGCGCCCTGAGCGACAGGACCAATACCAGGTACGGAAGGAGGATGCCGTACCTGCTCGTGGGCATACCTTTATCGGCCCTGGCCTTCATCCTTATCCCGTTTTTGAGGATGAGCCTTATTCCGCTGATGATAACGGTAATAGTGATGAACTTCGCCATGAGCATTTACAGGGCGCCTACCGTTGCACTAATGCCTGATTTCACACCGGGGCCGCTGCGCAGCAAGGCCAACGGCGTCATCAATTTCATGGGCGGCGTGGGGGCCGTCATGGCGTTCCTGATAGGCGGTTTTCTCTTCAGGCTCAATGAGTACCTTCCTTTTGCGGTCTGCTCGGGGATAATGATGCTGACGATCATCGTCATGTATCTGAAAATCCGTGAACCGAAGGAGATCGCCGATGCTAAGCCTGGTGCTCCAGATGAGGAGACTTCATCGGAAAAGAAGGAAAAAGGCGTGATGCTGAGCCTCGTGTTCCTGCTCCTGGCCATATTCTTCTGGTTCATTGCCTATAATGCCGTAGAGACTTTTTTCTCGACGTTCGGGGAAAAGGTGCTCGGGATAGATAAAAGCCAGTCGTCATTCATGTTGTCCGTGTTCTCCGCGATGCTGGTCATTTTCTCCATACCTTCGGGGTTCATAGCCTCAAAGATCGGAAGGAAAAGGACCATACTGATCGGGATCACGATGCTTTTCCTTGTGTTTGTAACGATGAACTTCACGATGGGGATGGATCCATACATAATATATATCCTGCTTGCCGTCGGCGGTATAAGCTGGGCCCTGATAAACATCAACTCATACCCCATGGTGGTTGAGATGACTACAAGCAAGGGCATAGGCAAGTATACCGGTTACTATTACTTTTTCTCGATGACGGCAGCCATACTGAGCCCCGTGCTGTTCGGGTTTATCAAGGATATTCTGGGCGACAGTTTCCTGTTCATCTATTCGAGTATAGCGATGGTGCTTGCGTTTTTCTTCATGATGCTGGTAAAGCATGGGGAGCCGGAAGGGAAACCGAAGGCGTCGCTGCAGGAAGAAGCCCGGTGATCCTGTCGGGTGTAAGATATTTGGGACCAATGCATGGATGATATCTGCTTATTTTAGAATTTACATGTGATCCAGGGGGTAATGATCCTGTGCTGAGCTGGGAAGAGCTCGAGAAGAGTTGCCGTGAATGTACGCGGTGCGGCCTTGCCAAAACAAGAACGAACGTCGTTATCGGGCGCGGTTCGAAAACCGCCCCGGTCATGCTGATCGGAGAAGGTCCGGGCGAACAGGAGGACCTGCAGGGAAAACCTTTCGTCGGCGCGGCAGGACAGCTTCTCGATCTGCTCCTGTCTGCGCTGATGTTCAAAGAGGATGATTACTACATATGTAATATCGTGAAGTGCCGGCCGCCCGGAAACCGGATACCAACCGACGATGAAGCGGAAAGCTGCCTGCCCTGGCTCCGGAACCAGACGCTGCTGGTAAGGCCGCGGATCATGGTGTGCCTTGGCGCGACTGCGATGAAGTACATCATCGACAGGAACGCAAAAATATCACAGATAAGAGGGCAGTGGATAGAGCGCAAGGGATTCTGGATAATGCCGACTTTCCATCCGGCTGCGCTTCTCAGGGACACGACGAAGAAACCCCTGATGTTCGAGGATATGAAGAAAGTGAAACTCAAGCTTGACGAACTCCGGAGCCCGCAATATTGACGGATGATCTGCTGCGGCCGGATACAGCCGCGTTTTCACGGTCCAACACTTTATGATGGTTTGCAGGAGAGAAACACATGAGAAAAGACGAGAGTTTATCTTTATTATATAATGAATACAAATGCAGGTTTCCGGGGAAAGAGTATGTTTTCGGATGCGGCTGCACGAGCCCGAAGCTCCTGCTCATAGGCGAAGCACCGGGACGTGAAGAGGTGAAGTTTTCCAGGCCGTTCTCCGGCGCTGCCGGGAAATGGCTGGACAGTTTCCTCCAGCTTGCCGGGATAAACAGGGAGGATATTTACATAACCAACGCCATCAAATACAGGCTTTCAAAAGAGAACCCCAAAACAGGCAGACTGTCGAACAGGCCTGCGGCCAGGGAAGAGATCGTATCCAGCAGGCCGTATCTGCTTGATGAGATCGGGATCATCTGTCCCTGCTGCATCGTAACTCTTGGCAACGTCCCGCTAAGAGCAGTGACGGGGGATCACAGGCTGAATATCGGCGAATGCCATGGCACGCCTTCCAAAGTGAGCATAAAAGAGCGGGATTACCTGCTGTTCCCGCTCTATCATCCTGCCAGCGTCATCTACAACCGCGATCTGGTGCAGACATATGAATCGGATTTAAGAGGTCTGGTGACACTCCTGAAAGCGGTAAAGGGACACTCCTCTGCATGATGGATTCCATCAGGGTCGAGGATGTCCCTTGAAAGCAGCTCCCGGGTGTCATGTATTCTCTTTGTTATATCTCTCGACTGTCTCGAAGAATGCTTCGATGTTTTCTATCGGTGTTCCCGGAGGGATATCGCAGCCTGATGAGATGACGAAATTCCTGTATCCGGCTGTCCTGTTCAGCAGATCCCATGTTTTCTCCCGTACATCTTCCGGCGTACCATTTCTGAATACCCTTGCCGGGTCTATATTGCCAAATGCCAGCCTGTCTCCGGGGATCTGGGGCAATATATCTTCCATATCGACTGCGTTCCCGAAGTGGAATCCCATCGCGCCGGTGGTAAGCATCGAAGGAACCAGCTTTACCGTGTTCCCGCAATTATGCAGTATCACCATGAAGTTGTCGTCCTGTACGGCATCGACTATCTTCTTTACATATGGTGAAGAGAATTCCGCACACTGCTCCGGCGACAGAAGCCCTGCCGCAGGCTCGGCAATGATTATTCCGGCCGCTCCTGCTTCCCTGAATGCTTTTGCATATGATACGAGGAATTCTGCTGCTTTTTCGAGCACGATATGTACTGTTTCCGGTTCGTCAAAAAGGGCTACCATTATTTCCGTCATGTCATAAAGCCTGCATGCCAGCGAAAAAGGCCCTATCTGGCCGCCAAAGGATGGCCTGTCACTGATGTTCTGCGCACTGAGGGCTGCAGCCTTTATATAAGAGCTTGTCCTTCCTGTTCCGACCTGCGGGATCTTCAGTTCTCTGGCTGATTCATCATCGCTCACTATATTCCCTGAAACTGTCGGGACCTCGTTATCCGAGTACCTGACCGGACTTCCGAAAGCTTCGGCTTCGACGGACAGATCCATTATCGTCATTGCCGCGGCGGACGGATATTTCTGTGCCAGCGCATAAATGCAGCTGAACTGGTCTTCGCCGCTCCTGATCACTTCGGGTATGGTCTTGCCCGAAAGCGCCAGTCCGGGATATGTCATTATCGGCATCGAGTATCTTTTTTCAGATCCGATTATGTTGCGGACCCATTCCCTCATGTTGATCACCATGTCAAAACTCCTTTTTAGTAATATTTATGTGTGACATTTCTCGTTCTCAAAAGAATACTTCTTGCAGGGGAGTATCACCATACCTTTTTCATGTGACATTCCTCGTCTCCAAAGGAATACTTTTTGGTGACATTCCTCATCCCAAAAGGAATGCTTCCTGTTGAGGAGTGTCCCTTTACCGCATTCGAGGAGTGTCACCATACCGTTCTCTTCGCACCTAATTCTACAACAATCGGGAAACAGTTTATATAAATAGATTTCAAAGAATAGTACTATTTTATTATCTTACGTTCTATGCTAAAATACTTTATGAACCAATTGTCGAGTGAATTTGTATCCCATCGGCCGGAAAACCGGCGTATTTTTGGAAATCGTGAAATAATACAAAATATTAAAAAATTGTTCAATACCAGGCATGCATTAAATAGTATGATTTTATTTGGACTGGCGGAGCCGGCAGATCCAATGCTCATCCATACCTGGTACGGCGGCGGTCAGGACTGCCGTTGACGCGGAA
>DAOSCC010000200.1:0-4389 GCA_035361135.1 Clostridiales bacterium
TATATTTCCATTAACATGGGTTATTGCTGTATAATTATGTCAAAAAGCGGTCGGAGTTCATTACGATCCGACCGCTTTCGATCCGGTATCTTTTGATCAGTCAAATGTGTATCCTGTCCTTCATCCGACATATCATCCTTTTGCACTGAAACGCAGAACATTCCAGGACAGCTTCGGTATACGGACACTGAAAGTTTCATGTTCGCCGCCGATAATTCCCATGCTTTCGGGGATCACAGTATCCGGAGCGTCGAAAGTGTTCACGGCATTGAGATCGTCTCCCCTAAGACAGATGTGCTCTGCCATCGAGAGTTTCCCAAATGAACGCATGTCCAGTTCGAGCAGCATATCGCCGCTTTGGTCTATGTTCAGGCAGAAGACCGTAATGTATCCGTTTTCTTCATTATATACAACGCTTATATGCAGCAGAGGCGCATCGCCATGGCACGTCTCAACCGAAGGCGTTATTACGACAGGCTTGAGTACAGTGCCTCTTCCATATTTCGAAATGTCCCTGAAAGGATAATAAATGCTCTGGCGTATGACACGTCCATTTTTTTCAGTGATAATCGGCGCAATGACATTCACCAGCTGCGCAAGGCATGCGATTTTTACCCTGTCCGAGTTATTCAGGAGCGTCACTCCGAGCCCGCCGACAACAAGAGCGTCCAGCAGCGAATACCTGTCGTCGAGTATGTCGGGAGCGATTTCCCAGTCATGTTGCTTCTGGCGCTGCTGATACCACACATGATCGGCAGGTACAGAAAGAACGATGTTGCAGGCTTGTACAAACTGGTTTGCCACGGTGACGATATAACGAAAGAAATAAAAACCTCAGTGCCGGTCGAACTCGGCAAAGACGGAAGCGTTTCAGGCAGTTACAGCGGAAAATGGAGACTGTCATCCGGCAACAAAATTGAGATAGAGCTTGATGGTACCGTTTATAAAGGGGTAGTACTGAAGCAGCGGGATACTGACAATATGAAAATGGTTTTCACGTTCACGGCGCTTTCAGATTCAGGAACCGCAATCTGGGGCAGCAAAGCAATCATACAGGACAGAACGCTTAACTAACTTCCATTGTGCCATAAAAGACTTTATTAGTAAAAGGGCACTGCAACCGTTTTAATATGCAGTGCCCTTTATGTTCAGGTCCACCCGGGCCTATGTGATTTTCCGGGATGAAAACCTGTATCCTGAAAGGATCCGTAAGGATCTGCTGCCGTTCAGCCCTATGGTTTCTTCTGGCCGTAATAGGCTTTGGGGCCGTGCTTCCTGAGGAAATGCTTGTCGAGCAGCCAGCCGTCGATCGGTCTGATGTCCGGATTGATGACAAAAGTGTTGAACGCCATCTTTGCGACTTCTTCCAGCACAACGGCATTCACGACGGCATCATGGGCGTCTTTGCCCCAGCTGAACGGGCCATGGCCGTTGACCAGGACTCCGGGCACATGCAGCGGGTCGATATCTGCAAAGGTCTCGACAATAACCTTTCCGGTGTTGCTTTCATAGTCCTCGTCGATCTCTTCCTTTGTCAGCTTCCTGGTGCAGGGTATCTCACCGTAGAAATGGTCGGCATGGGTCGTTCCAAGCGCCGGTATGCTCCTCCCTGCCTGGGCCCAGCTTGTTGCCATGGAGGAATGGGTATGCACCACTCCGCCGACTCCGGCAAACGCTTTATATATCGCTATATGTGTCGGCGTGTCGGAAGAAGGTCTCAGGTCTCCTTCGACCTTTTTCCCGTCAAGGTCCAGCACGACCATGTGTTCAGGCTTCATCTCGTCATATGGAACGCCGCTCGGCTTAATGACCATCAGCCCGCGCTCCCTGTCGATGCCGCTGACATTGCCCCACGTGAATACGACAAGGCCATGCCTGACAAGATCCAGATTTGCCTGCAAAACTTGTTCTTTTAATGCTTCCAGCATAATTTACCTCCCTGGATAAAGAATATACCGGCAGCAGTCAGTACTGCTGCCGGACATATATTAAGCAGTTATTGCAAAGCAGTTGTTTCACTGATGCCTGCCCCTGTAATTCACTGATGCTGTCCTTAATATTTCGATGATATTTCGATGCTGCCGTTAATTCTCCGAAACCGACTTCTTTATCTCCTTCAGCCGCTTCATCACATCATTGGCGCCTCTGCCGAAGTAGTCATGCAGGATCTTGTATTCTGCATAAAGTTTCTTATATATTTCCACATTTTCAGGTATCGGCTTGTAATAATCGTCCTTGACCTTCGACATGCGCTTTGCGGCGTCAAATATGGAATCGTAGCCGCCCTTTGCCTTTCCTGCAGCCACTGCGCCGAACATTGCGGAGCCCAGTGCTACGGTCTGCGGAGAAGCTGAAATCCTTATCTCCCTGTTTGTCACATCGGCGTATATCTGCATCATGAACTCGTCCTTCTCAGCAATGCCGCCGCACGCATACAGCTCTTTTATCGGTACGCCGTTGCTCTCGAATGTTTCTATTATCATATTGGTGCCGTAAGCCGTAGCTTCTATCAGCGCTCTGTAGATCTCCTCGGGCTTCGTGTTGAGCGTGCAGCCAAGCAGGACTCCCGTAAGGTCCGCATCTACCAGCACCGACCGGTTGCCGTTCCACCAGTCAAGGGCAATGAGGCCGCTTTCGCCGGGTCTGAGCTTCTTTGCCTTCTCCCTGAGGAACTTATGGATATTGACGCCTTTTTGCTTAGCCTCTTCTTTGTATGAAGCGGGCAGGCAGTTTTCGATGAACCATTCGAAATGGTCTCCCACGCAGGACTGTCCCGCTTCGTAGCCAAGGAAGCCGGGGATTATGCCGTCCTCGACCACGCCGCACATGCCGGGGACGATCCTCTCTTCAGTGCCAAGCACCATGTGGCAGGTGGAAGTACCCATTATCATCAGCATCTTCCCGGGTTCCACGATACCCACGGCAGGGACCGCAACATGGGCGTCCACATTCGCGATCGCAACGGCCGTGCCCGGCAGAAGGCCTGTCAGTTCCGCCATTTCCTTCGTAAGCTCCCCTGCCTTGCCGCCAAGCGGATAAATGTCCCTGCTCAGCTTCTCATCCACAAGGTTTTCAAGCCTGGGATCAAGAGCCTTGAAAAATTCTTTCGGCGGATAGCCTTCACGCTTGCTCCATATCGCTTTATATCCGGCCGTGCAGCTGTTTCTCCTCTCATTGCCCGTCAGTTTCAGTATTATCCAGTCGGTAGCCTCTATAAATTTGTCGGCCGCCTCGTAAACTTCAGGCGCCTCGTCAAGTATCTGCATTATTTTCGGGATAAGCCATTCGGACGATATTTTGCCCCCGTATCTTTTCAGGAAGTCAAAGCCCATCGTTTCGGCTATCTCATTGAGCCTGTTCGCTTCAGGCTGCGCGGCGTGATGCTTCCAGAGCTTTACATACGCATGAGGGTTCTGTTTGAATTCATCGAGAAAACAAAGGGGCGTCCCGTCGGATTTTATCGGCAGCATGGTACAGGCCGTAAAATCGATGCCGATGCCTATCACATCCTCAGGTGAAACCCCTGCTTCCTTAAGCACGGCAGGTATGGTAACGGCAAGCACCTCAAGATAGTCTGCCGGATGCTCCAGCGCCCAGTCAGGTTCGAGCCTGGTTTTGCCGTCAGGCAGGTACTCATCCATTACTCCATGGGTGTATTCCTTCACTGCGGTCGCGGCTATGTTGCCGGTGTCGGTCTCCACCAATACAGCTCTGCCCGATTGCGTACCGAAATCGATTCCAAGAGAATACTTCTTGTTTGACATTTTAATTACCCCCTATCACTGGATACTTGATACTTTGTACTTATTATGGCATAAAGCCGCAAAACTCATAAATCCCTGTCAGCCGGACTGTTACAGCATGGTATTCAGGACAGTGCAGAATTCAGGAGCGGTGCATCATCCGGGTCTGTACGGCAGGATGTCCATATCAGCCATGCCGCGGCATACACGAATCCCTTACGATCAGCCCCGGTACGATGACCTTTTCAACTGCGTCGCCAGGCAGGTCCGCACCGCTCATCAGTTCCAGGAGAAGTTCCGCAGCCGCTTCTCCCAACTTTTCCTTGGGGTGTGCCACTGTTGTCAGCTTCACCGGACCGTTCAACGCCAGGTACGAATCGTCGAACCCGACCACGGATATGTCTTCCGGCACCCTGAGTCCCATTTCTTTCAACTGCAGGATTACTTTCACCGCGGCCTCGTCATTGTATGCCGCGACAGCATCGACACGGACGCCTCCTGCGATGATATCCCTGATAGCGGCGCCCGGCTTGGTATCCCTGTCTTCAGTGTGGAACCACACTACTTTTCCAGGATCGTACGCGATCCCTCCGTCGGCCAGCGCTCTCGCATAGCCCTTATGCCTGTTGATGCCCTGGATATCGTC
>DAOSCC010000201.1:0-1960 GCA_035361135.1 Clostridiales bacterium
TGGTTAAATAATCTTATTGGTTGTAATAACAAGTACAACGAAAGAATACTGCTTGGACTTATTTCATACTGAAAATGTTAATTTTTCATATCGACAGCCCATGTTGATATGAAACTGTAAATGCCCGATAATGTGAAATTTATTTCTGAAATTGTTGATATAATGCCCGAAGTCTGTTATAATGCTCAATAGCACAAGCAAAAATTTCAGCAGCCGGCTGAAACCGGGAGGCGGCATCATATGGTAATTACAGTGACGATAAATCCGGCAATGGATATTGTGATGAAGTTGGATGATTTCCGTCTGAACGTTACGAACAGGATACAGAAAAAGTTCAGGTGCGTAGGCGGTAAGGGTACTCATGTTTCAATAAACCTGAGCCTGCTGGGAGTCAAAAACACGGCGACAGGAGTGGTGATGGGGTCCACGGGCGAGGAGATAATCAGGCGGTTGTCTGAGCACGATATCGATGTGAGGTTTTTAAAGCTCAACAGGGGAGAATCCAGGACCAACTATGTCATTACGGACTCGGAAGGCAATTGCACGCTGATTTCCGAACCAGGGCAGCAATTTGAGAAAGACGTGGTCGAAATGTTTGTTTCCCATTATTCGGAGTTGGTCGGCAAGGACGATATGGTGGTCATTTCAGGCGACGCATCGAACCAGAAGGGGACAGGGCTCCAGGACAGGCTGATAAACATGGCCGTTGCCAGGGGAGCACGTTTCTGCCTCGATGCAAGCGGCGAATATCTCGAGAACGGGATCAGGAAAAAGCCATTCCTTGTAAAGCCCAACCTGGACGAGCTTGGATCCCTTTTCGGCAGCGAGATGAAGACTGAAGATGAGATAGTTGCTGCAATCAGGCAGGTCAGTGCAAACGGCGCCGAGAACATTGTGGCGTCCTGCGGCGGAGAAGGCAGTTATGCGCTGATAGGCGGCAGGCTGTACCGAGCCGTTCCACCTGCGGTGAAAGCAAAAAATACTGTGGGCTGTGGTGATGCACTGCTATCTGGTATTATCGCCGGATTCGAGATGAAGCTTCCCGCTGCGGATATCCTGAAAAAGGCTACAGCCGTTGCGGCGGCGACTGCGATGGATGAGTCCACCGCTGGCTTCGATCCGTCGGTTGCAGCAAAACTTGAACCTGAAGTGAAAGTGGAGGAATTGGAACTGTAGCAGGGTAAACCCGACTGCGGCAACGATCGCAGCGGTTTGAAAGCGATGTTATGATCGCGGTGTTTCAAACACACCAGACATGTATCGGAAAACAGAGGAGGAGCATTATGGCTATCCAATATTACGAGGAAAGAAAAAAACTCGCCGGAACGATGAAGCTGCTGTGGGACAGGAAGCTCACAAACGCGGCCGGGGGCAATGCCGCCATGCGTGTCGCTGAAAACAGGATAATCATAACTCCGTCGATGATGTCGGAACACAGGCATTGCGAGATCGATGCGGAGGATATACTGGTATGCGACTATGACCTCAATGTAATTGAAGGTACGGGATTGCTTTCGAGAGAGTGCAAAATGCATGCGCTGCTTCTGAAGAACATACCGGAGATCGGTGCGGTGATACATGCACATCCTGAATATACGATGGTATACGCAGCCGCAAAGAAACCTGTTCCTTCGGTTACAGAGGCCACCCAGAAAATGGGCGACTGCCTGTTGATCAAGCAGGCAAAGGCGTATTCTGAAGATCTTGCTGAAAATGTGTATAGATTTTTCAGGGATAAGCGCGAACTTCTCAGGAAGACCGGACTTTGCGGCATCCTTCCACTGCACGGCACGGTTGCCGTCGGCAAACACCTTGAACAGGCTTTCAGTGTGGTGGAACGCGTGGAATGCGATGCAAAATGTAACATATTCGGAAAAATGATCTGAAAGCGGTATGGTGACACTCCTCTGCAAGGGGGTATTCCTTTATGGTTGAGGAATGTCACGCATCGAAAGCGGTA
>DAOSCC010000201.1:2060-4370 GCA_035361135.1 Clostridiales bacterium
TGGTGACACTCCTCCGCAAAGGGGTATTCCTTTATGGTTGAGGAATGTCACGCATCGAAAGCGGTATGGTGACACTCCTCCGCAAAGGGGTATTCCTTTATGGTTGAGGAATGTCACGCATTAATTTATAATTAATTCGGGTTGGTTCATGACGTTGATATACCGGCAGGACAAATTCGTGCATGGAGGCTGTGCCAGGTGCTTGCATATGAGAGAAAAAGCAGGATAATAGAATACCTTGAACAGAACGGCAAGGCAGAGGTCAATGTCCTGGCCAAACTGCTGGGAGTGGTCCCGGAAACGATCCGCAGGGACCTGCGGGAGCTCGAAACACAGGGCGTTTTGATGAGGACCCATGGCGGAGCGGTGATCGAACATCCGAAAGAAAAAGAGTATCCTGTACAGGTCAGGGTCATGAAAAATGCCCTCGAAAAGGATATGCTTTGCCGCAGGGCAGCAGGGTTCATAAGCGAAGGGGACCTGATATTCGTTGACAACAGTTCGACGCTTGTGAACCTTATCAAGCATATAAGCGATGACATACACCTGACGATACTGACCAATTCCATCAAAGTGCTGCAGGAATATGCACTGTTCAGGAAGGACAATATCACGATGCTTTGTACGGGCGGGGTTTTCAGCAGATCCAACCTGTCTTTGTCCGGTACGCTTTCCGACAGCTTTACGCGTGAGTTTTTTCCAAACAAGGCGTTCGTCTCATGCCATGGAGTATCTGCTGAACATGGCTTTACCGACGGCAATCTGCATGAAGTGGCATTCAGGCGGGAGATAATAAGTCTGGCGGAGAAGGTTTACTTCCTGGTGGACCATTCCAAGTTCGGAAAGCTCGGACCGATAAAACTGGGCGGGCTTGACATTTGTGATGTTTTCATAACCGATAAAAGGCCGCCGACGGAACTGGAACAGCAATTGAAACAGAGCAATCCGGACATGGAGATCATCGTATGCAGTGAATGATTCTTTATTACGGCAGGTATCCGGCCAATATCCAACAGGCTTGCAACGGATATGCAACTGATACCTGACAGATGACAGGTATCCAAGAGCATTTGCGTCTATCGAAGAGTATATGCATGTATATATGAAGCAGCCGATTGCAGCAATAAAAATGGACGGAGATGTGACATGAGACTTGAAAAAAAGGTGCTTGCTTTCGATGCAGGAGGCGGAAGCACGAGGATTTCGAAAATAGGTTTTGACGGAAGCAGGTTTACGCTGGAGCAGATCGCCAGGTTCCCAAACGGACCTGTAAGAGCGGGAGGAAACCTCTACTGGGACATCCTTGGCATATGGAGGGACCTGCTGGACGGGCTCAGGCAGGCAGTATGCGAGGACAGTGAAATAGCATCGCTGGGCATTGATACATGGGGAAATGATTTTGTACTTCTCGACAGGAAAGGCTGTATGCTTGAAAACCCGTATACTCACCGTGACAGCCGTACCACCGGCCTTGTCGGGGAAGTCGGCCGGCTTATCGGCGGCTGGGACCTTTACAGCAGGAACGGCATACAACTGAACCGTATGAATACATTGTACCAGTTGTTTTCCATATCCCGACAGAGGCCTTATATACTGGATATCGCCGACAAGTTCCTTTTCCTCGCCGACCTTCTTGCCTATTACCTTACAGGCGAAATGAAAAATGAATATACGATGGCGACGATATCGCAGCTTTACAGTTACAGTATGGCAGGATGGGACCATGAGCTCATGGAACTGCTGGGCATACCTGCACGGATTTTCTGTCCTGTTATCCGGCCGGGAGAGATCATTGGCAGTATTTACGGGAAAGTATGCAGGGAAGCCGGGATCCCGCCGCTGAGGCTGACTGCGGTCGCTTCTCATGATACCGGCTCTGCCGTCGCGGCAGTGCCATCCGAGGAAGAATACCCGCTGTACATAAGCAGCGGAACCTGGTCAATCGTCGGCACGGAAACCGACGCTCCAATGATAAATAAGGAATCGTATGATTTAAATTTTGCCAATGAGGGCGGAGCAAACGGCAGGATCAGGCTGCTCAAAAACGTGATGGGGCTGTGGATAATACAGGAGATAAGGCGCAATCTGGCTATCAGGGGGATGCAGTACACATACGGCGATCTGACAAGGCTTGCGGAAGAAGCCGAGCCGTTTGCAGCCATGATAGATCCTGATGACGAAATGTTTTACGAGCCGTCGGACATGCCGCAGGCAGTCAGGGATTACTGCATCAGGACAGGGCAGAGGGCGCCGGAGGATACGGGCGGTATCGTGAGGACAGTGCTGGAAGGCCTCGCATTCAAATACAGG
>DAOSCC010000202.1:0-4349 GCA_035361135.1 Clostridiales bacterium
GTCGAGATCATTCGAAAGGCAAGGGAGAAAGGCCTGGTAGTGGAAACGAACTGGGACTGGCACAAGGATGAAGTAAGGCAGGTAGCCAGGATGCTGGGCATCGATGAATCGATCGCTTCAAGGCAGCCATTCCCCGGTCCCGGGCTTGCTGTCAGGGTAGTTTGCAATGACGGGAGCAGCAAAGTAGATGAAGAAGATATAAAGAAATTCAACAGACTGCTGGTCGATTCGAAGACTGCGCACAGTGGGCAGATATTGCCTGTAAAAACCGTCGGCGTCCAGGGGGACTGCAGGAGTTACAGGCATTTGTCGGTACTGTGGGGGCAAGGGACCGAATTTGACTGGGATGAGGTATACGAACTTTCGAAAGTCATTACGAATAACGTACATTCAGTGAACAGAGCGGCGTATATACTCAATAAAACAAGCATATACGGCGGCATTAAGACTTACGAGATGTATATAAACAAGGAAAGTGTAAACCTGCTGAGGGAGATAGACCACATCGTCACATCTTCTCTTAATGCGAAAACCATAAGCCAGTCATTCGCCGTATTATTGCCCATAGGGATAGAAAAACGCTATTCTGTAGCTATAAGAACATTCGTCACGAATGATTTCATGACTGGCAGGCCTGCGTTTATCGGGAAGGACGAGAGCAGGGACGTGATACGCGAACTGGCAAAGAAGATCGGATCCACCTTCAGCGAGATCGAGTTCGTCCTGTACGATGTGACAAGCAAGCCGCCGGCGACCTGCGAGTGGCAGTAAGCAGAGACCGCATAGTATGGCTGCGGATTAAGCAAAATGTTCGAGATCAGAGGCAAATACAATACTGCAAAGGTTTTTACAGACAATATCGACAGTTCGGCGATTGCGCAGTTCAACACTATCGAGTTATCCCGTTATGAAGCAGATCGCGGCAGCCGGATCAAGGCTGCCGGCATAAAAAGGTTCAGGCTTTTCCAATAATATGCCGATATATATTACATATGGATGTATTTTGGTTCCAGGGAGGGAAACAATATGATCAATGCTGTCAATTCCACGAACAGGCTCCAGCCTGCCTACACAAATGAGAAGGGATCACCAGGAAGACAGGATAACATAAAAAAGGATGAAACAGGGGCAATCCTCGAACTGGGGAGGAGTGAAGCCCGGAGTGCCGTATACGGCAAACCGGTGTACGGAAGAGACACGAAGGAGATAGACCGCCTTTGGAGGGAAGCCGAAAAATCCTATGAATCTCTCAGGGAAATAGTCGTCAGGCTCGTCGTCCGGCAGGGCAAAAAGTATGAAGACGTGTTGTCGGGAAAGGAAGCGCTTTCTGTTGACGAGAGTGCCAGGGCTGAAGCCCGGATGCTGCTGTCCGAGGACGGCGAACTGGGAGTAAAGGCTGTCAGCGCCAGGATCGTGAACTTTGCCAAGGCACTTTCAGGCGGCGACAGATCCAAGCTGGCTGAGCTTAAGGCCGGTATAGAAAAAGGCTTCCGTGAGGCCGAAAGGGTTTTCGGCGGCAAGCTCCCGCAGATATGCTACGATACCTATGATGAGATCATGAGACAGCTTGATGAATGGGCGAATGAAGATAATTGAACGGGGTCAGGGTAGACCCCGTTTTATTTTCCGTGCCCCGTGACGCAATAAACCGCATAATTAAATTACTCGGACAGACATTATAAAACAGACAACTGTATAACAACCGGCCGAAGAGGTTTATGCTTTTTCTGCATTAAAATTATATCAGTTAAGATCGATATACTTTGCCGTTACGCCTTCAAGGCTGTTGAGTTCTTTAACAAGAGCTTCAACGTCTTCCTTGCTGCCGTACGGCTGCAATATGATGATCCCGTCATTGGAGCAGGCATCGTCGCTCACCTCATGCAATCCCAGGCGCGCCTTGATCCTGCAGCCGTTTTTCGTGAGCACTTCCTGGAACTTTACCGCATTGTCGATCCTGTTGTCCATCCGGACGCCTATAATATAGTAACAAGACATCAGGCAACCCTCCTGTGCGCCAATAGGTCCGATTAAATCAATTACATTATATCATTCCGAACTCCTGATACAAACCATGATTTATCATAAGCTTTTTCGATGCATATTAAGAAACCGCATTAAAAGCAAACTGATCCAGCTAAAGCAAATGTTTCCGAATAAAAGGATAAAAGGCAAATGTGTCGAATTCCTATAGAAATTGCAAGTGCAGATAATGTTGACCAACCGGCAGGATCCAAATGAAAACAGGAAACCATCGCCATATCGTAAAGGAGGTCACTGATGATCGATCTTAATATTATCGTCGACAAACTCTTGGATATGAAACCTGACCCGATCCCTGAGTTTATTCTTCTGAAGGAGTTCAGAAAAATCAGCCCTGACAGCCGTGAATACCAGGACGCGTATGACAAGGTGTGCAGCCACCCCTTTGTTAAGGGCATAGAGAGTGAGCAGAATGAAAGAGGGTTCTGGGATCCATTTCACGGCTATACAGAGGAAGTTATCCGCAGGTGCCTTTCACTTGGGCTGGACAGGGATCATCCCTGCTTCAGAAGAGTGGCTGAGTACCTGGTCAAGGTGCTGAGTAATGAGGAAAGCTGGGACCAGTCTGAAAAACAGGACAACGTCCGTTGGTGGCCGGAGATGTTTGTCCCGCTTGTCAGCGCCGCCATGCTTTCTCTTATAGATCCGGACAACGAGATACTTAGCATTCACAGGCGCCGCTGGGCAAATTTCGCCGGGATCGCCTTCGCAAAGGGCCAATATGATAAAGAAGCGGAAAGCAAGGCGCAGCACGAGTATTTTGGATTTGTCACGAAACGTACCATACCGGCGTACGGGTACTATAACCTGCTTTTGCTGGCGCCGACGGATAAAGCGAGCTTCATCAGCGATGCCGTTGACGGGGCTTTAGTGGATCACTGCATGAACTGTATAGATGAGATCTATTATGTTTACAACTGCGGGCTGTCGGATTTCGTCCCGATCGGAACCGGAAGAAGGGACAGCAGGGACTTTTGCCACTGGGTGCGTGCTTTGGCGCTGGTCTCGCAGTTCAGGGGATGGAAGAAATACAAGGAAAGATATGATGAGTGGATTTTGAGCCAGAGAAATGAAGAAGGGTTATGGGAACTGCCGAAAAAACCGAGACGTTATGACTTCCCGCTGTCAGATTCATGGAGGACCAGGAAAAACCGCGTTATCGACAGTACCATCATGGTCCTGCGGTTCTTGAACAACAGCAAGGCTTTTTAGCGGATTTTATACAAGCGGGAAAAGAGTAAACAGGATCTCAGGCCATTTGAAATGCTTTTGGAACCAGGCTTGAAACATCTGCTATTCGGTCAGCAATAAGGAGGTTGTTCAGGCCTGGCTCCGAAACTCAACTAAGATCAGCTTAGGGACTGTATTAAGATCAAAATTATGAACAAACCGGATTATCATGCCTTAATGCCTGCCAAAAACGCATCAGGACAGCGGCTGATTTCTTCATCGAGTTGTTCGCCGGTGAAGAATCTGACATTCATCGCAAGGCCGATCATCATATTGTAGAAGGCTGATGTTATGCTGCGCGCGTCCAATGGCCTTATTTCGTTTTTCCTGATGCCTGTTTCGACCACTTTGAGTATATTTTCCATAAAATCCATCCCGACCTGGGAAGTTTTGCTCTGAAGCTCCTTTGCAAAGCAATCGGGCGGGCAGTAGTAATACCGGTCCGCCTGCAAGGGGTAAATGCGGCGGATGCAAAATACGGCCAATTCGGTAAAATTTCAAAAAGGCTCTATTGTTTTGTGCAGACATAAGATATGATTATATTATGAAAAGGAAAAACGATTTACGAACGAGGAGGGCAGGATATGTTGAAGAAAGCCAAAGTCACAGTACATCCCGATTACAGGATAGGCAAGGTCGAGAAGCGGCTGTTCGGCGCATTTCTCGAATCCATAGGCAACACGGTATACGGCGGCATATACAGCCCGAAGCACCCGACTGCGGACGACCTGGGCTTCCGGCGGGATATCATCGACGCGGTGAAGGAGTTCGACCTGCCTGCTGTCCGGCTGCCCGGCGGCAACTGGGTTTCCGGCTGGGACTGGAAGGGGTCGATAGGACCGCGTGAAAACAGGAGGGCGCAGCTTGACCTTGCATGGTTCAAGATCGAGCCGAATATCATCGGCCATGACGAATACATCGAATGGACGATGCGCGCCAATACGGAACCGATGTATACCATAAACCTCGGCACGGGAGATATAAACAGCGCGGCTCACCTGGTCGAGTATTCAAGGTACGAAGGCGGTACATACTGGTCTGACCTGAGAAGGAAATACGGGCATCCTGAACCGTAT
>DAOSCC010000203.1:0-4315 GCA_035361135.1 Clostridiales bacterium
GACAGGCTATTCGACCGCTGATTTCAACCTGTGGCCGTCCTTCAGCAAAGCCATACTCGTGCTGCTTATGTTCATAGGCGCCAGCGCCGGATCTACAGCGGGCGGTATGAAATGCATCCGTATCGTATTGCTGATGAAGCTTGTGCGGCGTGAAATACACAGGATCATCCATCCCCGTTCGGTCTATACCGTTAAGATCGGCGGTAAAACAGTCAACGATGACGTGCTGTCCGGTGTAACAGTTTTCTTCTACACTTTTATATTGATATTTGCGGTAGCTCTCCTTATCGTATCTGTCGAAGGCAAAGACATGGTATCGAACTTCACTGCCGTTGCTGCCTGCATAGGCAATATTGGACCCGGCCTCGGGATCGTCGGGCCGATGGGGAATTTCTCGGCGTATTCGGCGATCAGCAAGGCAGTCTTCTCATTCTGTATGTTCGCGGGCAGGCTGGAGATATTCCCGGTACTGCTGCTCTTTGCTCCGGCGTTCTGGAAAAAAGTCAATATATGATACAAAACATCATACAGACAGGGGGACTGTTTCCATGTCTCTATTATGAGACGGACCGTCCCCCTGTCCTGAAATTTCCATCCATCATGTATATATAAAGTGTCCAGGCGCTGTGACAGGCATCTTCACATCAGCTTGTTCCCGCATTCGCCGCAGAAGCGCGTGTTGGGCGGGTTTACCGTGCCGCAGTTGCTGCAGGCGGAAGGGGAAGCAAGCTTTGCGCCGCATTCACTGCAGAACTTGACGCCTTGCGCCGCCTGTGCGCCGCAGTTGGGGCATTGTCTGAGCTGCAGGTTGTATCCGCAGTTGCTGCAGAATTTTCCGCCTCCAGCAGGCTTTCCGCAGTTGGGGCATACGGTGGTCTTGCTTTCGATGGCGCCCCTGAATACGTTGGCGTTTTCGGCAGCTTCCTCGATCTGCTGCACCATCCTGTTCGCCTTGGCCTTTGCAATGGTTATGTTCTGACGAGGTGCGCATTCGACGCACATGCCCTCGTCTTCGTTGAAGTCCGCGTCGCATACCCACCTGCGGCATCCGTGGCACCTGTTGAAATGCTGTTTTGCTTCATTCTGGGCCTGGATAAAGGCTTTTTCATGTTCTTTCTGCCATTCGGGGCTCATACCCCTGAACCTCTCGGAAAGTACGTCGCTTCCATAGCCTGCGCTATATGCCATATGGCCGAGCGATCCGCCCAGAAGGTGGCCAAGCGCCCTTGCTCCTCCCGATATGCCGCGGAACAGCGAACCCTTTTTGTAAGTCTCCGATTCGATGAATGACGTCTTGAAGCCGTCATTGCACAGATCACAGTAGAATGTGAACTGGAAACCTGCTTCTGTGCTGTTGTCGGTATAATTGCGCGTAAAAGAATTCATCATGGCTGGACCCTCCGATCAGTTATATTTACATAAATATTGAAGGCGCTTATTTGCTGAGCACTTTTCCGCATGCCGTGCACTTCTTGTTCTGGAAGAACTGCATTGCCTGGCAGCGCCTGTTGGGGCACTGGATCATTAAACTTTCACCGCAATGTTCGCAGCTTTCCTGTACGAACGTTTTTTCCATGCATTTGGGGCAGATTATGTAAAGGGGTCTGCCGCATCCTGAACAGTAGGATTCTTCCTTTCTGATCTCGCGAAGGCATGTGGGACAACTGTAAATGAAAGGGCTTCTGCTGCCGCAGCCCGGACAGAACTGTGAGTCCCGTGGCAAAAGGTATCCGCAGTGGATACACGGTTCTTTATAGAAAGCCATAACAACACCCGCCTTTCAAATATCATTGTAGGTAAAGCGCTGCCTGATGTAATCATCTTTCAGGTATGAAATGTGTAAAACACAGGGGTGATTTTGGGGGTGATATCTTGATAAAGGCGACGGCTGATACATGGGAAATGTTGATACATGCGGACGGTCCGCGTGTCCGGTTTCCGCGGAATCGGGATACAGGAACCATATTCCAGCCTGTGTTATACCAGGTATTCTATATTGAATAAACTATTAAGCCGATAATGCCTGCTCCCAGCATCACGAATATGGGATCAGGTTTGAACCTCCTCAGCATGAACAGGCTGGCGATGAACAGTCCGAGTGCTGCCGGATCCAGGCCGGACAGGCTGATTGGGAATTCGGCTGTGCCGAATAACGCCGTCAGAAGGATGGATATGCCGGAGGAAGCTATCAAAGCTACTACTGCGGGACGAAGCCCTCTTATGATCCCCTGGACCATGCTGAGGCCTTTGAACCTGTAATAAAGCGCAGCCAATATGAGCACTATGATGCAGGAAGGCGTCACGCATCCGGCCGTTGCCGCGATCGCGCCCGGGATCCCCGCTATTTTTGTGCCTACAAAGGAGGATGCGTTGATCGATATCGGCCCCGGAGTCATCTGGGATATGGTCAGGATATCAGCGAACTCGTCGGGAGTCAGCCAGGAGTTGATTTCTATGACCTGTTCCTGTATCAGCGGCAAAGCCGCATATCCTCCTCCGAAGCTGAACAGGCCGACAAGGAAGAAACTCCAGAACAGCCTGAGTAGTGTCATTCGAATCCCTCCTCCTCAGTGCGGCGCGGATCCGTTTCTGCTCCTCCTTTGGTCCGGAAGGCCGTATATACTCCAAGCAGTCCGGAAACAAGAAGGATGACGATAATACTGACATCGAAGAATGAAGCAGCGAGGAAAGAAAGCGCCATTACGGTTATGGGCAGGACCCGTCTGTCCTTTATTATCTTTGCTGCCATGTTTATGACCACGTCGGCTATGACTGCGGCAATACCTGCCTGCATGCCCCTGAACAGGGTCCGTATTACCTGGTTGTCGCGAAATGCCATGTAAAAGAATGTTATTGCCGTAATGATCACAAGCGGCGGCAATACGGTGCCGAGGACCGTGAGGAACGCGCCCGGGACGCCGGCCATCCTGTATCCCACCATGATCGATGCGTTGACAGCGACCGGTCCGGGCGCCGACTGACCTATGGCAACCAGGTCGAGCATTTCATCCTCATCTATCCATTTCAGTTCCTTTACAAAGCGCTTCTGCATAAGGGGAACGATGACATAACCGCCTCCGAATGTGAAAGCGCTCAGTTTTAATGTGGAAAAGAACAGGTTCCAATAAAAGCGTGCATCCTTTTTCAACGGTCTTCTCCTTTAGCCGGCAAAATCATCCATTGACCGGCAAACCTAAGTATCGCATGCTTTTATCAGTATACCCCGGATCATAAGATTTTGCCGGTTGTTTAGAATTATTCCTCGACCCTTATGACCGAGACAGGGCATCCCTCCTCGGCTTCTTTTGCACATTCCTCGGAACCTTCGGGGACTTCGTCCACGTAAACCTCGGCGAGGCCGTCATCCGCCATGCGGAATACCTCCGGGCAGGTAGTCGCACACAGTTCGCATGCGATGCAGCCGTCTCTGTCGATAGATGCTTTCATTGCTTATTACTCCTTTACTGTTTATATTTCATACAAACCGTACATAATATTATGCCGCAAATACCAGGCATATATTTCGTGTTTGGTTTGCATTCTGCACTATTTATTGTTTCCAACAGCTTTATGCGTTGAAACAATTTTCGGATTTTTCCGTCTATGCCTTACAGGGACATGCCATACCGGCAGGTGCCGAAAAAAGCTCGGGATGATACCCGGGATGGGCAGGGAGAAAGGTGACATGAAGAAGATTTCCAAAACTGTACTGGCTATCCTGATCCTGATCATATTCGCAGTTCTGGCCGCCAGGAAGATACTGCCTGAGGCCGGCATTGATACGCTGTTTTGCGCAGGCGGTGAGAAAAGACCGGATATGTCCGAAGACGTGACTTACATGATACTGAAACCTGGCAAGACGCAAGGGCGGCAGGTGACCGGTGCGGACGGCAGTGAGGCGGGAAAATCCGGCAATGGTGAAGGAAATCACATCGATGAGGACGGGAGGTCCGGCGCCGGTACAGAGTACCTTATCAATGAGGAGGGAACCACCGTCGCCGAGAGGATAA
This sequence comes from Clostridiales bacterium, assembly GCA_035361135.1. Lineage (GTDB taxonomy): Bacteria > Bacillota > Clostridia > Acetivibrionales > DTU013 > DTU013. The sequence goes on from DAOSCC010000203.1 coordinate 4,011, forward strand.
AGCCGCCGGAAGGCTTCGAGCGCGTGGAACTTGATGCAGGCTCGTTCGGCGAATTCCTGCGGAACCTGCCTCTCAAGCCCCATGGCACCAAAGTCAGATATTATGACGGCAGAGTGAAGCCATGGGACGTTCATGCGGCAGTGATCGATATGGACGTGGGGGAGAAGGATCTGCAGCAGTGTGCGGATGCCGTGATTAGGCTCCGTGCGGAGTATCTTTTCTCAAAAGGGCTGTACGACCAGATACATTTCAATTTCACCAACGGCTTCAACGCCGAGTATAAAAAGTGGATGGAAGGATACAGG
>DAOSCC010000204.1:0-4310 GCA_035361135.1 Clostridiales bacterium
AGGGAGCACACTGGTCGTGCCCGTTTCGGCAAGCCATGCAATAGAAAAGCTTGCCGAAGAATACCAGGGAAGTGTCGTACGTACCAGGACGGCAGCAAGGGATATCATGGCAGGACTGCTGGCAAGGGAGACCAAGGAGGAACTGATGGAACAGTTCACCATGCATTTTGACGCTGCAGCTGGCCTCGTGAAACTCCTTGATTTTATGAAAACCAATGGAACCAGCCTGCATGAAATGGTAGACATGCTGCCGAAGATCCATATGCGCAGGACGGAAGTGGAATGCAGCTGGGACGCGAAAGGAAGGGTCATAAAAAAGATAATACAGGAGCATTACGGAAGCAAGGTGGAGATGATCGACGGGGTCAAGGTATATAATGACAAAGGCTGGGTGCTGGTCCTGCCAGATGCGGACAGACCTGTCTGCAGTGTAATAGGAGAAGGCTTCAGCGAGGAATTTGCAGAAGAACTGACCAACATTTATGCAAGAAAAATCAGGGAAATAAGCCGTGGTTAGGAAATAATCAATATTTTGAATTTATTACGGCTTCAGGGATAAATGTAAGATTCGATCATGGAACCTTTCACTTGAAATCGGTGTGCTTAACAAGTAGAATTGAGTTAAGACACCGAATTTCTTTGTAGGAGTTGTTATGAACAAACCTGCTGGCCGTTATATTTTATTTATAGTGTTTATGCTGCTTGGAATAGTCATGGCATGGCAGCTGAAAAGTACTCTCAATGCAAAGAGGGTCGCAGCTTCCAGCGCTTTCAACGCCAATGCCCTCAGGGAAGAGATAACGGAACTGAAGCAGGATATCGAGGAACTCAGAGCTGCGATCGATGAAAACATAGCATTGCAGAATGATATCATAAAAGAATATATTGCACTTCAGAACGACAATCAACTGAGCAGTGAATGGGAAATCATCAAACTGCATACCGGCCTTGTGGGAGTAGAGGGACCTGGGATCACGGTAACTCTCGATGACGCACCGGTACGTGAGCCCGATATGCCTCCGTCATGGTTCATCATACATGACAGTGATATGAGGGTCATACTGAACGACCTGAAAAAAGCCGGAGCACAAGCCATCGCAATAAACGGCGAACGTGTGGTGCCGATGAGCGAGCCCGTATGTGCAGGTCCGACAATTATCATCAACGGAAACAGGTATCCTGTTCCGTTTATCATAGAGGCGATCGGAGATCCTGATGTGTTGATCGAAGCTATGAACCTGAGCAGTAAAGTGGCGGAACTGAAGCAGTTCAATATCCAGGTCGACGTAAAAAAGTCGGAAAAAATAACAATATCCAAATTCAGCGGTGCTGATAAACTGGACAGATATATATCGGGACTGGAGGTAGTCGAAAAATGAAAATCACGCGCAATCTGGCGATAATGATGGTGTGTATGCTGCTCGGCATAATGCTGGCGCTTCAGTACAGAAGCGTGAATTATAACCAGAGCATGGCAAGCCTTGAGAATAAAAGACTCGAAGAACTGAAGGAAGAAGTGATAAGGCTTCAGAACCAGAAGAACGAGCTCCAGGAAAGATATCAGAAGCTGGAGGAAGAAAACCAGACTTTTGCAAGGGTCAAGGCAGGAGACAGCGAAGCCGTTCAGCAACTGAAGAACAGCCTGCTGAAGGCAAGGATATTTGCCGGGCTTGAGACCGTCAAGGGAGCAGGGCTGATAGTTACGCTGGACGACAGCTACCCCTACTTTTATGTATCTGATTTCGACATACTCAATGTGGTAAATGAACTCAGAGCCAGCGGCGCGCAGGCAATATCCGTCAATGAAGAGAGGATAGTCGCCATGTCGGAGATACGTGATGCAGGGGATTACATCGTTATCAACGGAAAACAGTTCAAGGCTCCGTTCGTGATAAAAGCGATAGCCAACCCCAATAACCTGGAACGTGCATTGATGATGATCGGCGGAGTCCTTGAGAACCTTGAGAAAGACGGTATTAAAGTAAGCGTCAAAAAATCGGATGAACTGGTGATCTATAAATTCGTCGATGACGGCACGTCTATCAGGACAGATCTGCTGACACCCGTGGAATAAAGGATGCTGTAAAGTAATCGGCATATTTTCCTGCCTCCATAATAAAATTAAAGAAGCAGGCAATATGGCCTTGACTTGGATACCATACGATTTTGGCATGCAAGCCGGGCTTTTTTGCTTATTTTTTCCGGAGGTCGTACAATGGGAGCTTTCAGGAACTTTAATTTTCGCTGCACCGGGACGGCGGCAGTGGCAGCATTCTGCATGATCTTATGTTTTTCAGGCTGTTCTGAACCAAGCGCATACAACCCGGCTCTGAGTGATCTTGGGGGTGTTTATGCCAGCAGTTTCGACGACCTGGACATTGAGATCGAGATAAGCGGAAGGCTGTCAGAGGAAGATGCGGAAGAAAGTGGCACATACGCGAAGGAAAACTGGGGCACCGGCGATGATTACAGTGATGACCCGGAATATGATGAAGACCCGGAACGTACAGTATTCGAAGGGGAAGTCGGATTTGCAGGCCTTGCTGACGGAGGGGAAAGCAATAAACTCCTGAGATGGGGCATATCGAGAAGGCCGGACAATCTGCCGCCGAAAGCTGATCCGGGCGCTCCGGAACTGCTAACGAAGTATGGAGGGGCATGGATAGGCGACACGGAAAAAAGCGTCATATACCTGACCTTTGATGAAGGATATGAAAACGGATATACTCCAATGATACTTGATACCCTGGCAAAACATAATGTCAAGGCTGTTTTTTTCATAACAGGACCTTATCTGAAAGAGCACCAGGACCTTGTAAGGAGGATGGTGGAGGAAGGGCATATTGTCGGGAATCACACCATACACCATCCAAGCCTGCCGACCCTGGATGACAGGCAGGTGGAAGAGGAGATCCTCGGGCTTGAAAGAGCGTTCAGGGAAAAGTTCGGCAGGGGCATGGAGTTCCTTCGTCCGCCGAAAGGAGAGTATAGCGAGAGGACGCTCCGGATCGCCAAAGATCTTGGTTACTGCAGCCTGTTCTGGAGTTTCGCGTATGACGACTGGTACCGTGACAAGGTAAGAGGGCCGCAGTACGCCTACGACATCGTCATGCGGAATCTGCACAATGGCGCCGTTTTACTGCTGCACGCCGTATCAAAGGATAATGCCCATGCTCTTGACAGCATCATAAAAGGTGCGGCGGAGAGGGGATACAGCATTGGCGATCCACGCGATCTGCTGCCGTCCGGGAAGGCTGGAGATGCGACATATGGGGAAAAGTAACGCCGCCGATACGAAGGAGACCAAAAAAAATGCCGGAAGCGGAAACAGCACCGTAAGGAAGAGCGCAAGGGAAAAGTTCACGGAAATGCTTGAGCTCCCCAAAGATTTGGTATTGGACCGCCCAAAGCTGACCCTGATCGGCAACAGGGATCTGATGGTCGAAAACTATAAATCCGTCCTGGAATATGATGCCGGCATATTGAGGATAAATACGGGGACCGGGATAATCAGGATAACCGGATCCGATCTGTCGATAAGGGAAATCACTTCGGAAGATATCGTTGTTTCAGGAATGGTCCGCTCAGTCGAATTCGTCGATGCGGGGTGAAATTCTTGCTGTTCAGATTGTGGAATTATCTGCGCGGATATGTTATTATTATAGTCGAAGGCTTTTTCATAGAAAAGTTCATAAACATCTGCGCCAGACGCCGGATACATCTGTGGGATGTCAGGATCCAGAGAGAGCGCCGGGTGACGGCGAGGGTCAGCATCAGCGGGTTCAGGCTCATCAGGCCTGTCGCAAGGAAGACAGGATGCAGGGTGAGGCTGCTGAAGAAAAGGGGCCTGCCGTTTGTGTTCAGCAAATATCGCAGACGGAAGGCATTTTTTGCAGGAGCCGTTTTGTTCGTTGTGCTGATAAATGTTCTTGCGTCTTTCGTATGGAGTATCGAGATCACCGGTAATGAAAAGCTCGATACCGTTTTCCTGGAAAATGTGCTTGCGGCCAACGGGATAAAGACAGGCGCGCTGAAATACAGGATCGATACCCGCCGTGCTGTTGACAGGATGATGCTGGAGATCGACAGGCTATCCTGGATCAGTATAAATATAAAGGGAACAAAAGTAAAGGTGCAGGTGAGGGAACGAGAGGACATCCCGGAGATAGTGCCGCGGCATATACCATGCGATATTATCGCCCGGAAGGATGGCATCATCAGGCAGGTCATCGCAAAAGAAGGTATCGAGGCAGTAGCGGAAGGAGATACTGTGAAAAAGGGGCAGGTGCTTATATCCGGCCGTGTACCTG
>DAOSCC010000205.1:0-4299 GCA_035361135.1 Clostridiales bacterium
AATACGGTTCCGCCATGGTCTTCAAGATAAACAACACAGACCATGGTCACAAGAGCAGTTATACCTCCGCCTGAAATGTCGATCCCCCCCGAGATCATGACCATGGTCAGTCCGCACGCTATTATAAGCAGGTACGCATTGTTGTTGAAAAGGTCAAGAAACTGCTGGGGGTTCAGAAAACCGCCCTTCCAGATGGCCATCGCAAGCAGGTACATGCCGAAGAAGGTACAAACGGTTATCGTCATAAGCAGAGTGGTATTGGATATCCGTTCTCTGCGTATATTTTCAATTTTTCCGGTCAACAAATCCCTAATTTTTCTCATAGCATCCTTTCCCCATTACTCCGTCGGTTTTATGCCAGCCTGGTGGCATTGCGGCAGGCTTCGAATACCGTTCAGGAAGCCTTGATCGGAATTTTTGCATCAACCTGCTTTTTGAATAATTTCTTGTACAGGTTGATGAAAAATTCTTTCACAACCGGCGAACTAATTATGACTATAAGTATGATAACAGCCGCCTTATAGGCCTTTACCGCTGCAGAAGGGACCTTCATCGCATAAAGGGTGACCGTAAGGGCCTGGATTATGTACGCTCCTATCACAGAGCCAAACAGGCTGAATTTTCCGCCGCCCAGGGATGTCCCGCCTATAGCGACAGCCAGGATGACGTCCATTTCCGCATCCAGCAGCAGGGTTTCGTGGTTGATGAGCCCTATCCTGCATACCGTAATGCATCCCGCAGTGGCGACGCAAACTCCGGATATAATGAAAGCTATCAGTTTCACCCAAACAGGATTGATCCCGTTCAGGTGCGCGGTCCCTTCATTTATTCCTACCACCTGCGTATATAATCCGAGAGTGGTCAGCCTTAAGACGATTGAAATCAGGACCAGGAACACAACCATTATAATGATCGGGGTCGGTATCGGGATACCCGGGATAAAACCTCCTATACTCGCGAGAAAATCGCTTGAAACAGTCGGGGTCGCCCCGCCGTTTATCCAGTAAGCAATGGACCGCCCGGCTGAGAACAATATCAGCGTCGCGATCATGGGCTGGATTTTGAATACCGCGACCAGGACTCCGTTGAATAAGCTGAAAAGGACGGAAACCAGGCAGCTTAATAAGAATGCGAGGATAATTACCGGTATCGTGATCTCGTGCGAACGAAGCACGCTTACAAATACGCTGCCCGCTATTGCCGCTACTGCCGCGACGCTTATATCCTGTCCCTTACAGCATGATGTTATCAACGTCATGCCTATTGAAATAATGGCGATTGCCGCTGCCCCGTTGAATATACTTATCAAATTTCCTGAAAGGACACGATATCCCTGGTTGTTAGTAGCAAGACTTATAGAAAAAAATTCAGGATCCCTCAACAGGTTGAAAATAACGAGCAAAAAAAGTGAAAACAACGGTATAACCAGCTGGGACCTCATGAACTTCTTAATGCCGTCACCCATTCTGTTCCGCCTCCCCCGCTATCATCTGCATGATGTTGTCCTGTGTCATCTCCTCGCCCTCCAGTTCGCCGACCATTTTGCGGTCGCGCATGACAATGAGCCGGGAACAGGTACGTAGCATTTCCGATATTTCCGAAGAAATGAATGTAACGCTGACGCCTTCCTCGGCAAGTTTCAGTATTAGCTTCTGTATCTCGGTTTTTGTTCCCACGTCGATACCGCGCGTCGGTTCATCCAGGATAAGGTATTGCGGATTCGTGAGAAGCCAGCGGGCAAGGATGACCTTTTGCTGGTTCCCGCCTGACAGCGATTTGATCGGAGTATCCATTGAAGCGGTCTTTATTCCCAGCAATTTTATGTACTTATCGGCAAAGGCTTCAGCCTCGGCCCTTGAAAATGGCCTGAAGAAGCCCTTCATTACCTGCAGGGCAAGTATGATGTTTTCGCGCACGGACAAGTCTTCGACGATACCGTCGCGTTTCCTGTCCTCGGGCAAATACCCGACGCCGTGCATCATGGCGTCTTTGGGTCTTCTGATCTTAACGTCTTTCCCGTTTATCTTTATTTTACCGCCGGTGATCCTGTCTGCGGCGAAAATAGCGCGCACGCTTTCGCTGCGCCCGGAACCAAGGAGCCCGGTAAACCCGTTTACTTCTCCTTTTGAAATATTGAAATCAAATGCGTTCGGGCAATTAGTGCTGGATAATCCTACCGCTTCGTAAACCGGGAGGGCATCCGGCGTTTTGTCCGGCTGCTTCCGTTTCTGTATTGTTGAAACATCATCCAGGTCTTTGCCCATCATCTTCGAAATCAGTTCTACACGCGGCAGATCCTTTACCTCATATTCGCCTACCAGTTCGCCGTTCCTCAGAACGGTCACCATATCGCTTATCTCGTACATCTGCTCGAGGAAGTGCGTAACGAAGATTATACCGACGCCCCGTGACTTGAGATCACGCATCAGGGAAAAGAGTTTTTCGACTTCCTGTTCATCCAGCGAGGAAGTAGGCTCGTCCAGTATGAGCACTTTGCAATCCATGTCTACGGCGCGGGCAATGGCGACCATCTGCTGTACGGCTATGGAACAGGTGTCAAGCTGCTGGGTGGCCCGGGCAGGGATGTTTAATTTTTCGAGTATCTCTGCCGCCTTCTTTTTCATTGTTCGCCAGTTCACCAGGCTGTAATTGCCCCGCCCGATAAACATATTCTCCGCAACAGTAAGATTGGGGCAAAGGGTAATCTCCTGGTAAACGGTACTGATGCCCAGCTCCTGGGCCTCATGGGGCGATCTCACGTTGATTTCTTTCATACCGCCGTTCAGGCTCAGGTATATCTGCCCTGAATCCTTCGGGTATACGCCTGTCAAAACTTTTATCAGCGTTGACTTTCCTGCCCCGTTTTCGCCCATAAGGGCATGTATTTCGCCTTTCCTGAGCGTAAAATCCACGTTTTGCAAAGCGCGGACGCCCGGAAAGGATTTACTTATATTCCTCATTGACAAAACGGTGTTGTCCTGCATGGCAACCATCCTTAAAGTCTTTTATAACGCATCGTTCAAAGAAAATCCTCGATTATGGAAAATTTTCTTACCTTTGCGCATTTCAACGAGGCGGGAGATATGCCCGCCGAATGAAGGGCAACCGTTACCCGCTGCCTATAGAGGTGCGGGACATCATTCGCCTCGTTATAAACAACAATGTAAGTATGCGGAAAAAATCCGCATACTTGCATTGCATGAACCGGGACATTTCAATGGACAAGCTGAACGTTCCTGTATTATTCGCCTATACCATAGGTGTCTATATCTGCTTCTGTAATGCTATTGCAGTCGAAATATCTTTCTTCATTGATTACGACCTTCTGGCTCAGCGTTCCGCCTTTTTCAAGGGTCTGGATCATTTCATGGATCTTCTGGGCCTGGAACGGGCTGCACTGGCCGTCATAGTTCCAGTTACCTGCGAGCACTTCCCTGAGAGCCCACTTATTGCAGTCGAAGCCCATTATAACGACGTCGCCGTTTTTGCCGTGTGTTATACCTGCTTCGTCCAGAGCTGCAACTGCGCCCTTGGCCATACCGTCGTTCTCGGCGTAGATAACGTTGAATTTTTCGCCCGAGTTGATGACAGATTCTACGATCTGTTTTGCTGTTGCTTCATCCCATGTAGCAGTCTGCTGGATCACCTTTTTCATCGTGCCGTTTGCAAACTGTTCATCCAGTGCCTTTGTACGTCCGATCTGAGCATCGCTGCCCATTGCGCCCTGGATATGCACTACATTGTATTCAGGGAGCTTCTGGTCCAACAGCCACTGGACAGCCATTTTTCCCTCTGCTGCCATGTCGGAAATAACAGCGGCTTCAAACAGGCTCTCGTCAACATTCATCATACGGTCGAAGAGGAATACCTTAATGCCGGCTTTCTTGGCGTTTTCAAGGACATTGGTCCATCCGTCGGTTGCAGCGGCCGAGATGAGGAGGTAATCCACACCGTCAGTAATGAACTGCTGGGCTGCGTTCAGCTGCTCGTCGTTCTTGAGGCTGTAGAATGTAGATACGTCGTAACCGTTTTCCTTGGAGAAAACTTTTTCAAAGTCCGCTACGTTTGCAGCACGGTATCCGGACTCAGACGGCGGGTTGTTTACGATACCCACTTTAATGAGTTTGCCGCTTCCGGATGAAGTGCTCTTCGAAGTGTTTGCAGATTGCTGACCACAAGCTGCCAGTGTTGTCAGTACCAACACAGCGACCAGAATCAAGGTCAAGATTCTTTTCATTTTTTATTCCCCTTGTACAATTAATATTGTATTAAATCAGTGACCGAAGCCACTGTTCGACC
>DAOSCC010000206.1:0-4299 GCA_035361135.1 Clostridiales bacterium
CCATGCTGCGGAAGACCAGCAAACATGTGATCCTGGTAGCCAACAAGGTCGACAATATAGGGGATCCGCCGCCGGAAGTATATGAGTTCTACAACCTTGCCATGGGCGACGTGGAAACGGTGTCTTCCATCCACGGTCTTGGCATGGGCGATCTGCTGGACAGGATATACAGTTTTCTGCCCGATGAAAAACAGGACGATACCGAAGAAGATGTCATAAAAGTGGCTGTAGTCGGGAAGCCCAACTCGGGGAAGTCTTCCCTGGTCAACAGGATAACCGGCGAAGAGAGAGTGATAGTGAGCGATATCCCCGGGACCACAAGGGATGCTATAGACACGTATGTGGAGCGGAATGGCGGCAAATTCGTGCTCATAGATACCGCAGGCATACGCAGGAAAAACAAAATAACGGAGAACATCGAAAGATACAGTGTGCTGCGTTCGTGGACAGCAATAGAGAGGTCTGACGTCTGTGTCATAATGATAGACGCGCAGGACGGCGTAACGGAACAGGACGCGAAGATAGCCGGATACGCCCATGAGCAGGGGAAGGCATCGGTAATCGTCATAAACAAATGGGACCTTATCGAAAAAGGTACCGGCACGATGGAAGAGTATCGCAAGAAGATCATGGAGAAACTGAGCTTCATGCAGTATGCGCCTGTGCTGTTCATCTCCGTGAAGACCGGGCAGAGGGTGCACAGGCTGCTGGAACTTGTGAAGTTCGTATATGAACAGGCATCACTCAGGATTTCGACAGGTATGCTCAATGATTTGCTGAATGAAGCCACAGCCATGGTCCAGCCGCCGTCCGACAAAGGCAGGAGGCTGAAACTGTTTTATGCTGTACAGTCGGCAGTCAGGCCGCCTACATTCATTATCTTCATGAATGACACCGAGCTTTTCCACTTTTCCTATGAACGTTACCTGGAAAACCAGCTAAGGAAAAGCTACGGATTTGAAGGTACGCCGATAAGGTTCATACCCAGGGAGCGGAATGAGGATTGACCTGGTCAGACGCAGTCTGCACAGGCATTTTGCGTACAGACCGGCAATGAATCAAAATACTGGCATATGGGGGGATCGCGCATGTATATCCGGACAGCGCTTTCAATATTAGCCGGGTACCTGCTGGGAAGCCTGAACACATCGCTGATAGTAGGCAGATTCTACAATGTGGATGTGAGAAAGCATGGCAGCGGGAACGCAGGCATGACGAATACGCTGAGGACGCTCGGCAAAAAAGCTGCATTGTTCGTGGTGCTTGGCGACATAGTAAAGGGTATCCTGGCATATCTTGCAGGTTATTACATATACGGCGGTCAGACCGGCGGGCTGTTTGGCGGGACCGCATGCATATTTGGACATATCTGGCCTGTCTTCTTCAGGTTCAGGGGAGGAAAGGGAGTTCTCACGGCATTCGCCGTGCTGCTCATGTTCGACTGGAAGATCGCCCTTGGACTATTTGCGGTTTTTGCCATAATATTGCTGGCCACGCGATATGTTTCGCTGGGTTCCATCACAGCTGCATTTCTTTTTCCTGTGGCTGCAGCGGTTTTTGGCAGGGGGACCCAAACGCTGATATTTTCAGGCATAATCGCCGTGATCGTTATTGCAAAACACCACGAGAACATCAAAAGGCTCCTCAGCGGTACAGAATCGAAATTTTCTCTAGGAAAAGGGAAATAACGGAGGGATCGCTATGGGAAGGAAAGTTTCTGTTCTTGGAGCAGGAAGCATGGGTACGGCTGTATCCGTGATGCTTGCCGGAAACGGTCATAACGTGTTGATGTGGTCACTGTACAAAGACGAAGTCGATATGATCAATGAACTAAGGGAACAGAAAGACAAACTTCCAGGAGTGACCGTCCCGGAGAGCGTAAGATGCACCAACGACCTTGAGGAAGCGGTGCGGTTCTCGGATATATGTATCCTCGTGATACCATCGCAGAAAGTAAGGGAAAATGTACGGGCTATTGCTTCGTTGAAATACAGACCGTTGGTGATAAGCTGCTTTTCAAAAGGACTGGAAAAAGGTTCGGGACTGAGAATGTCCGAAGTGATAAAGGAAGAACTGCCAGATGTCACAGTTGTAGCGATGTCCGGGCCATGCCATGCGGAAGAACTTTCAAAAGGGATACCCACCGCATATGTTGCCGCCTCCGGGAGCAGGAAAGCCGCTGAAATGATACAGGACCTGTTCATGTCGCCCATGTTCAGGGTATATACGAATCCCGACATCATCGGTGTCGAACTCGGAGGGGCGATAAAAAACGTAATAGCGTTATGTGCCGGGATATCCGACGGCCTTGGTTACGGAGACAATACAAAAGCTGCGCTGATGACCAGGGGCATAGCGGAGATGTCCAGGCTCGGGTGCGCTATGGGAGCTAAAAGAGAAACCTTTTCAGGTCTTGCCGGTATCGGGGACCTGATCGTGACATGTACGAGCATGCACAGCAGGAACAGGCGTGCAGGGATACTCATCGGGAAGGGCATGCCTGTGGATAAGGCACTGGAAGAAGTAAAAATGGTCGTGGAAGGAGTTTACACGACGGAACCTGTCTATAACCTTTCAAAAAAACTTGGGATCAGGATGCCCATCACTGCCGAGGCGTATGCTATCCTGTTCGAAGGAAAGGATCCCGGCAGCGCTGTATCCGCATTGATGAGCAGGGACCGGACCTGCGAGCACGAAGCAAAGGATCCGGATGATATCTGGAAATGATCCAAAGGACCTGGCAGGCAAACCTTGGATCCACCCGCCAAAACATTTTAACAGGCAACTTTTCAGAGTTATTTACATAATATGGTATAGCGAGCAATTATGATCGTATCCGGAGGGTGCGAACATGGTATTTTATTGTCCGAATCCCGTACCGTTCGCCTGGAAGCCGTATGTCTCATCTCCAGGGAAATACAGTCCATACCCTATGCTTGCCAGGGGTCCGGATACATCGTGCCCCAAAGGGTACAACGCTGCGTACGCGATACTCGTTGCCGGTCCCGACTACCCGTCGATAACCGGCCTTGTAACATTTACCGACACCCCGTCCGGCACCATGGTTAGTGCTGATGTAAGAGGATTGCCTGAATACAGACCTGCCGCCGGTGATAAAAGCCCGGTGGGGCCTTTTGGATTCCACTTGCATGAAGGATGCATATGTGAAGTCGGAGATCCTGAAAAGCCCTTCGAAGGCTGCGGAGGACACTGGAACCCAACAAACCAGCCTCACGGCAATCATGCGGGAGACTTTCCCGTATTGGTGGCAAGCAAAGGCAGGGCAAGGATGTGCTTTATCACAGACCGTTTCACTGTCGATGAAATAACAGGCAGGGCGGTTATAATACATGAAAACCCTGATGATTACAGGTCCCAGCCAGCCGGGAATTCAGGCAGGCGGATCGCGTGCGGCAGCATCAGGCCGTGGGATCCATATGACAGGATATAGAAAAAACGGGCTGCCCTTATTGTTTTGTAAATGAATAAAGCCGGTGACATCACCGGCTTACATTATTTCTGAAGAAACCTGTCCATAAGTTTATGGCCGTGTTCGATGAATATCCCTGTCTTTTGCGCTTCGAATTCATCATAGCCTGCAACGCCTGACGGCTTTGAGCAGCTCTTCCTGTAAATGACATACGGTACAGGGTCTGCCGTATGCGTCCTCAATGAAAGCGGAGTCGGGTGATCAGGAAGGACCATGATGCTGAAGTCGTCATAATCTGCAAGGCCTTCCAGCAAAGTGCCGACGACAAGTTCGTCGATCAGTTCGATGGATCTCACTTTGTTTTCGATCTCAAACCTGTGGCCGCATTCGTCCGGAGCCTCTATATGGATATATACGAAATCATTTCCGCTATTGAGTTCCTTCAGCGCAGCCTCGGCTTTTCCGCGGAAATTCGTGTTTATATTGCCTGTGGCGCCTTCGACTTCGACGATATCCAGTCCGGCGCAGATACCTATTCCTTTGATGAGATCGACGGCAGCGATAACAGAGCCGCTTAGTCCATATTTGCCGGCAAAACCGGGCAGTGCCGGTTTCCTGCCTTCGCCCCAGAGCCATATCGAGTTGGCGGGACGAAGCCCTCGTGATATCCTTGATTTGTTGACCGGATGACCGGCCAGTATTTCATGGCTTTTTTTCATAAGGCCGATGAACATATCACTGTTGTCGCCGGAAGGCATATATGGAGCTATGTGTTTTCCCAGGATATCATGCGGAGGCGTAAGCTTCCTGGCGCCTGTTCCGCCATGCCACACCATGCAGTGCCTGTAACTTATACCGGCATGGAACCT
>DAOSCC010000207.1:0-4253 GCA_035361135.1 Clostridiales bacterium
AATTTTCGGGGTAATGGCCGTTATGTTCCATAGCATGACGAAATCCGCCATAGCCCTGGCCGCAGCAAGCGCAGCGCTTGGAGCGATAATGTATGAAACGGGCGCGATATGGTCGGCATTGCTCGAGATCTCCGTTTGCTCAGGTCTGGTGGCGGTAATATTCATCAGCGCGATAAGTTTGTCAAACATGGATAAAAAAGAGCTTGAGAAAGTTTATGAGGACAAGAAACGTATGTCACTGCTGCCGGTCGTCCTGATACTCAGCGGGGCTGTATTGGTCATTGCCGCGTTGTCGGCGGGTGTTTCTCTGCCGCATGCGGATGCTTCAGCCAAAGCAGCGGGCGATCTGCGTGAGATATTGTGGAACAACCGCCAGGCCGACATCTGGGGGCAGATCATCGTCATGATAACCGGTGCGGCCGCCGTTTCAGTTTTGTTCAGGGAGAGTGACTGGAAATGAATGCAATTGGGAATATAGTCTTCATAGTTGGATTTTTGCTGATAATAGCGGGATGCTACTGCCTCATACGCACGTATCATATGCTCAAGATCATTTTAGGCATAGAAGTGGCAATGAAAGCCGTTACGTTATTTATCACGTATGCAGGGTATATTAATGGAAATATCGACCTTGCACAGTCATTCGTCATTACATCGATCGTTATCGAGGTCGTTGTTGCCGTTGTTGCGGCAGGGATAGCCATTAACCTTTACCGGAAATACGGGAGCATGGATATCCGCAATTTAAGGAAACTGAAAGGATAGCAGGTGGAATGTTATGGGTGTCCTTATACTTGCACCGCCGATCACTTTTTTGATATTCGTCGCTATATTCTTCGCATTCTCCAGGGGCTTTTCGCAGTATTCCCATGAAAGCCCCAGGGGCGAGGGGGGACTGGATCCGTATGCCTGCGGCCAGCGTGATGTCAGGAACTACGTCAATCCTGACTACAGCCAGTTTTACCCGTTCGCATTTTTGTTTACGATCATGCATGTACTGGTGCTCGTGGCAGCGACAGCTCCTTACGATGCGCCGGTCCTGCCTGTTGTGTTCATAGCGGCAGGGATACTTTGCCTGATAATGATATTCAAGAGGTGAAAGGCTTTGGGACTTTTGCAGAGGGCAATAGAATGGGGGACAAGGAAGTCGCCCTGGATAATACACTTTAATGCGGGCGCGTGCAACGGCTGCGACATAGAAACGATAGATGCGCTGACGCCAAGGTTCGACATGGAACGCATAGGCGTCCTGCAGGAGGGCAGCCCGCGGCACGCAGACATATTGGTATGTACCGGCGCCGTCACCCTTCAGACACGGGATTGTCTTAAACAGATATATGACCAGATGCCTGAGCCGAAGTATGTCATAGCGATAGGCACATGCGCCTGTACGGGCGGGATATTCGACGGCTGCTATTGCGTAATGGGCGGCATCGATACCGTGATACCCGTGGATGTTTATATACCTGGATGCGCAGTGCATCCGGAAGCGATCATAAGCGCCGTCCGAAAGCTCCTGGACGGGAAGAAAGGAGGCGGCAGGCATGCAGACCGAAAATGAGATAGTTGGGAAACTATGCGGAAAATTCGGATTTTTGCAGGACAAAGTGCATGTGCAGAGGCAAAAGCGCATATTTACGGAGTTCCTTGCAAAAGAGGAGTTCGAACAGGTGCTGCATTATGCGCATGATGAACTGGGATTCTACAGGGCCAGCCATGTTGTCGGGACAGATGAAGGAGACGACCTCGGATTCATTTACCTGCTGTCCGATGAAAACGGGGTCATCCTGGCGCTTAAGGAAAAAGCGCCGAAATCCGACCCGGTGATCAATTCGATGACGGACCTGTATCCTTCGCTGGAACAGCATGAACGGGAACTGGTGGATCTGTTCGGCGCCGTTGTCGAAGGCCTTCCCGAAGGCCCGTCATACCCGCTGCCTGACGGATGGCCGAAGGGAAGCTACCCTATGCGCAAGGACTGGGATCCCAAATATTTCGACAGGAATACGATGACATATGATCCGCCGTCAGATGATGTGAAAAAGGAGGGCGGAAACAAGTGAGCAAAAAAAGACGCAACAGGATAGAATTGCCGATCGGTCCGCAGCATCCTTCATTGAAGGAACCGGCAACTTTCTGGATAACGCTTGAGGGGGAAAAGGTCGTAAATGCGGTCATAGGCGTGGGCTATAACCACAGGGGGCTGGAGAAGGCCTGCGAGAGCAGGAACTATATTCAGAACCTGTACCTGATCGAGCGTGTGTGCGGCATATGCTCGCATACGCACAGTACCGCTTTCTGCCAGGGGATAGAGGAACTGGCCGGTATTACGATACCGCGGCGTGCCGCATATATCCGCGTGATCGTGGCAGAACTCGAGCGCCTGCACAGCCATTTGCTCTGGCTGGGAGTCGCAGCGCATGAGATCGGTTTCGATACGATGTTCATGTATACCTGGCGCGACCGTGAAAAAGTCCTTGACATACTGGCCGAAGTCTGCGGGAATCGCGTGAATTACGGCATCAATACCATCGGCGGCGTACGGAGGGACGTAGATGAAGAAATGCTCGGGAATATGTCGAATGTGGCGGATGAACTGGAAAACCAGATCAAATACTACCTTGATCTTGCACTGACGGAGACAACGCTTTCTGCAAGGCTTGCAGGCGTTGGCAAGCTTTCGCGCGAAGATGCGCTGAGATTTGGGGTAGCGGGGCCGGTGGCACGGAGTGCGGGCATTGCCGATGATATCCGTGTCAAGGAGCCTTACGCGGCATACAGCGAGATCCCGGTCAACCCCGTGACGGATACGAACGCGGATGTCCTGGGGCGTACGGTGGTACGGATAAAAGAGATGCTTGAAAGCCTGAATATCATACGATTCTGCATCAAAAACCTCCCTGACGGCGATATCGCGGTAAAAGCCCCGCTTCGCATCCCTGCAGGCGAAGTTATAAGCAGGACGGAAGCGCCGCGCGGCGAGAATATACACTATATACGGTCAAATGGCACCGACATGCCGGACAGGGTGCGGGTTCGCGCGCCAAGCGAAGCCAACTGGCGCGGTGTTAAGCACATGCTGGAAGGCGGGTATCTTGCGGATGTGCCGATCACCATTGCTGCCATAGACCCATGCTATTCGTGCACAGACCGCGCCATCGTCATCGATTCCGGAAGCGGGACTGAGGTCATGGACTGGCAAAGGCTCAGGCAGTACAGTATAGACTGGTATAAAAAGCAGGGCATAAATGTGTCCGATGTAAAAATACCGGAGCGCAAATATTACTGATGGTTGTATGATAGTGCTGAACGATGGATGACTTTACTGACAGATACTGGATCGACACTGAAACCGAAATCATTACTGGAGAGCAAAGAGGAACGGTATGCTTTTGAGTTTGTTTAAAATACTTGTATTTCCGGGGTTGATATTTTTAGCCGTATATGCTTTGTTATGCGAATACATTGACAGGAAGGTATATGCAAGACTGCAGAACAGGATGGGCCCGCCGTGGTACCAGCCTCTTGCGGACTTCCTGAAGCTGCTCGGCAAGGAGACCATTATCCCTGCCGACGCGAACAGGAGCATGTTCCAGATCCTGCCCGTGATATCGCTTTCCGCGGTGGCGGCTGCATTCATTTATGTGCCTGTACTGGGCGCATCCGCCGTTTACTCGTTTGAGGGCGACCTTATCGTGGTGCTGTATCTCCTGACTATCCCCACGATGTGCGAGTTTTTGGGCGGGTGGTATTCAAGAAGCGTATATTCCACGATCGGTTCAGTACGCACGCTGACACAGATGTTTGCGTACGAGGTACCGCTTTTCATGGCGCTTCTTGCCCCGGCGCTCATCGCAAAAACATGGTCAGTTACGGGAATGACGTCGTTTTACTCGGAACATCCGCTGTATGTCCTGTTCAATATCCCGGCGTTTCTCACGGCGCTGATCGCAGTGCAGGGTAAGCTTGAACGGGCTCCTTTCGACTCGCCTGAGGCCGAGACAGAGATCGTATCCGGCGCACTGGTTGAATACAGCGGCAAGCTCCTGGCGTTATTCAGGATGTCGATGGATTGTGAACTTGTGGTGATGGCTTCGCTTATCTCGGCGATTTTCCTGCCTTTCATGACAGGGATCGTTATACTGGATTTCATCCTGTATTTCGCGAAAACGCTTGCCGTGCTCCTGGTCCTTACACTGATGCGCGCTGCAATGGCACGGCTCAGGGTAGACCAGATGGTGAACTTTTGCTGG
>DAOSCC010000208.1:0-4242 GCA_035361135.1 Clostridiales bacterium
CTTATCCCCGCAATTATCTCATCCTCGGTCTGCCCCAGTGTCACCTGGTTCGATATCTGGAACATGTTCCCCGAAGCTTCGCTGTTTTCACCGTAAGCGCCCCTGACAGCAACGCCTATCTTGCTGCATGTCTCCAGGATGCTTTTGATGTACCCCGTCATCGACAGCGCGGGCAGGTGCAACATAACGGATGCCCTGATCCCCGTTCCCACGTTTGTAGGACAGCATGTCAGGTATCCGTTGATTTTATCGAACGCGAACCCAAGCTTCGCATCCAGCCTGGTATCAAGTTCATCGCACCGTCTCCAAGCCTCTGTAAACTGCATGCCGGGGTAAATGCACTGTATCCTCAGATGGTCTTCCTCGTTCACCAGTATGCTTACCCGCTCGTCCCTGCTTATGATGGCAGCCCGCTCGGCCTGGCCTTCAGCGAATTCGGGGCTGATCAGATGCTTTTCAACAAGCAGCTGCCTGTCCAGCGGCTTCATGGTATTCATGCCGTAATACGTGAATCCTCCGCTGAAACCCGGATCATTGTCTGAAAAAATGGCTTTTTTTACTTTCTCCAGTATCTCTGCTCCCTGGGCACGGGTCATGCGCGTCGAGAACGGATATGCCTTAAGGTTCCTTGCAAGTCTCACCCTGCTGCTGATTGCAACATCCATCTCCTGCATCGGCTGCATGTTGTCCTGCATCATCTCACACACCTCCGTTCTTTCCGCTGTTTTCGAGTTCCCTGATCCTGTCCCTCAGCTCTGCCGCCTTCTCATATTGCTCATTTTCAATGGCAGCAGACAGTTCCGCCTTGAGTCTCTCTATCTCATTGGTCGTCTTTATTTCATCCGCCAGGTTGGCAGGTACTTTTCCCGTGTGTTCGATGCCTCCGTGCAGCCTCCTGAGTATTGGCTCCAGGTTGTCTCTGAATACACTGTAGCAATTGGGACAGCCGAGCTTTCCGAGCCTCCTGAAATCATCGAAACTCATACCGCACACGCTGCACCTTAGTACGTGCTGCTGTCCGATGCCCGGATAATCGTCGCCTCCTCCAAGTCCGAACCCCCACAGCAGACTGCCCAGGGTCAACTGGGGACTGAACGTGAATTTCCCCTTTTCTTCCGCGCATTGGCTGCAAAGGTACATTTCGACCTTGTTGCCGTTGATTATCTGCGTGTAATGCACGTTGGCTTCTCTCATGTGACACTGCTGGCATAACATATGCGTCACTCCCTGTAAATATCCGAATTGGAATTATTACCACAAAATACATTCTATTAACAAATCACCTGGCTTTGTTCCGCCGGATCATGTCAGGAGGGCAGTCAGCATATTTTTCAGTATCGACGCCCTTATTATATCCCTGTCAGGCGCGCCTATACCGCCAAGGGCTTTGTCGCTGGTCGCCGCTTTCAGCAGGAGCCCCTCCCTTTCATTTATTACTTCATAATCGACGAAATTGTTTATGAAAACTTCCGCAGACTGCTGCGAAATGCTGTCTCCCATCGAGCTGACAATGTGCATCAGGTAATTACCCGGCCTGTCCACATTGACCCTCTTTATCTTGATGTATCCGCCGCCTCCCCGTCTGCTTTCCACGTAGTAGCCTCTTTCGGTGGTGAACCTGGTATCGATAACGTAATTTATCTGCGAGGGCACGCACTTGAAGTAATTAGCCAGTTCATTACGCTGTATTTCTATGACGCCGTCAGTCTCGTTGATCAGCTGCTTTATGAATTCTTCGATTATATCGCTCATCCTGGCCATCTGTGCTCACTCCCTTCGTATCATATACTGCAAAAACAGTTATTGATTTTGACTATCTTTGACTTTCATATATATTATAATCCACTACGGTTTTATATGCAAGCCTCAAATACCATGTTAACACTGCGATCCGGACAGTCCCGGCAATCGAGCCAGACATGCGCACGAAAGCCCCTGCAGGACCTGCCGGGGCTTTCATTCATTTATCTTCCAGAGTTTTTATCTTTACGGCCGGTATTGGTTCCTTCCGGCTACTGTCAGTTTACCCGTGGAATTTTCCGGTTCCGCGCCAGTTACTGGTTCGAATCTTCCTGCCTCGTCTGCGTTGCCTCCTGTTTTGCCGCCGGTGGCTCCTGCCTTCCCTGTTGACCTTCCGGTCTTGCGGGCACAGCAGCCGCTCCCGCGATTCCGGCTCCCTGCCTTCGGTTCCTGGTTATCCTTCTGTATACTGCAACGCCGATCAAAATGAGCAATCCCAGCAATATCAATGCAGGAATCGCTGAAACTATGAACAGCAGCAGGTCGCCCAGGAACTCCACCACGTTGAGCAGGCTTTCCTTCAGGCTTTCCAGCAGTTTCTCCCCATATGTCAGCGGTTTGGCTTCAGAGCCCGGCCGCTTTTCGTACAGGTTGATCGTAATAGTTGACAGGTCCACCAGGCTGCTCAGCTTGTTGAGCTTCCCGGTCAGGCTCTCGATCTGGTACCTGATATCCGTAAGCTTGCTTTCCGCTTTGAAAATTTCATCAAGGTCGCTCAGTTTCGCCAGGTAAGCCTCGATTTTCTCCTGCTCGAGCTTCAGCAGCCTGAGCCTTGACTCTATATCATAATACTGCTCTGTTACATCCTCGCCTGTTGTCGTGTAATTGTAAACGTCTCCGATCCCCCTGAGCTTGTTCAGGACGGAATCGAACCTGCTCCTGTCGACCCTTAGCACGATCGTCCCGCTCCTGTAGAACTTGACTTCGCCATTATCATATACGCGGTCGGTGTTTATATTCGTCTCCTGTACGAACCCGATACCTGTTATGATCGTCTCAATGCTGCTGAAAGCCGTATCGAAGTTCTCGACCTCGATGGTAAGGTTGGCGCTGCGGATTATTTTTCGCTCATCCAGTATGGGATTCGTTATGTCATCTGTCAGGTTCCCTATCCCGGTCAGCGAATCCGCCTTTTCAAATTCGACATCGACAGCCGTTACCCCTTCAGAAGGCACTTCCGCCGTGTTATAATCGCCGCGCACACTGGAACTGCCGCCGGCACTGGTACTCTGATGACTCGGAGCAGCAGTATCCATCGCGGAATTCTCTTTTTTTGAGGCACAACCTGCAGCGGTTGATACCACCAGCGCTGCGACCAGGAGTACGACTAACAGTTTTCTTTTCATTTTTATACCCCCTGTCTTCTTTGATCCCGGATATCGGGTTCTGGTAATAAAGACGCAAAAATGCCTTCAAAGTTCCATGGCGGGCTATAGTATACATATTTTGGCTGTCCTCACATACATTTGATATATCGCCGGGCAGCATCGGCAGCACGCCGTTAGTGTCCCAGAAAGCAGCAATCCGGCAAAGTCCCGGCAGGCTCCCTGCCAATGACAAATCATCAGCGAAACAGCAGAACAAACGTCGGAAACTTACCTGTTCCGCGTCCGGTTTTATTCAGATATAATTAATTTAATTAAGGAAAAAACAGTTTGGGCGACACGGAGGAGGCGGTCAAATGGAAGTAAGGCCAATAAAACCGGATGAAAAAACAGCTTTCGACAAGATCCAGACAATCGCTTTTATGTTCAAAAGGGATTTCAGCAAAGAAGAAAAAGAAGGCGCAGCGCCTGACAGCGCACAGCAGCTTGTAAACGACGGTTACAAAACAGGCCGCGCGGCATTCGACGACAGCGGCAAGATGTGTTCATGCTTCGACCTGATCCCTTACGAAGTTGTCTTCGACGGCAACATTGTCAAAATGGGAGGCATCGGCGGCGTCGCCTCGCTCCCGGAAGAGAGGGATAAGAAATACGTAAGGCATATATTCGAATATGTCATGAACGAGATGTACGAGAACGGTTATGTATTCTCATATCTCTATCCCTTCTCTCACATCTATTACAGGAAATTCGGGTATGAACACAACATGACTGCCGCAAACTACAGCATCCCGATCTCCTCGCTCAAACAGTTCGCCCAGACAGGCCGCATGAGCATGGCTGCCGATGACGCTGAAAAGCAGTTAATAAAAGCACTCTACGAGGAATTCATAAAAGACAAGAACCTGGCAGTGACCCGCACGGACAAGCTGTGGAACAGGCGCTTCGACAACGACCCGTACAGGGACAGCGTCTACCTTTATATCTGGTACAACAGCCGGAATGAAGCCAGGGGCTATATCCAGTACCACTCTGAAAGATCCGGCGGCATAAAAACCGACTTTGTCGTCCGCGAACTGGTATGGCTCGATACGGAAGCCCTTAAAGGCATCTTCGC
>DAOSCC010000209.1:0-4220 GCA_035361135.1 Clostridiales bacterium
AGGAATGTGAACATATTTGCAAAGCGTATGAAGGGAGGAAAAAGCTGGAGTGAGAGAGGGGCAAACAATTTATCAAAAATCATAGCTTTAAAGATGGAGAAAGGCTTCAAAGATAAAATATCAGCACTTATATCAGGACAGCTTTCAGAAAGGCTTACGGAGCGTTTCGTAGAAGCTCTGAGTTTGACTAAGGCAGCAGTAAAGAAAACAGTGAAGAAATCACTATATCCAATACATCAAGGACAAATACCATTTTCAAACTGTAAGGTTACAAACGGTAGAAAAGCAATCCGTAGTATGTTTGACCTTAAAGTATTCAGTGAAATGGTATATAGATAAGGTAGCGTTTATGCCGCGAAAGTCCCTTGACAATGAGTATGCGGCATGTTAGGCTACTTAGCCAGGCATCATCCATACTTCAAAGCCCCACTACCTGTTCAGAATGGGTGGTGCCGGTGTTGCCTGAATACATGCCGATAGAGGCTCATTGTCAAGGGAACCGTGGAATAAATGCGGTAAATAGGCTCAAACTAGGCGCGAAAATATTGGCATAATCTCGTTACATGGAAAAATGAAAAATTTGCCCACGAGTACTTGACACAAACAGTTTGAAAAAAAGTACTTGCATTGTTTTTGGCGATGTAGTAAAATATCACTTGCTGTGTGACACGACAAACGATGAAATGGGAGATTGCTATTCTCAGAAATAGGGAACTTCCATGGAGAATGTCCGATTCAAGAAACCGGGCGACAAGTCACTGTACATTTTGCGACAGTACAGAAAGTGTGTCTGTTTGTAAAGTACAGCCCAGGTTTTGCAGGTCTTAGGACCGTGTAAACAGCCTGGGTTTTAAAAATAGAAAAACAGGAAACACCCGGCATAGTGTACAGAATAAAATGCTTGTTGTACGTAACATTCGAGGGGATCAGGAGTCAGAAAGCACGCGGCGACCGCAGCTTTCAGAAACAGCGGGCAGTTCCGGGAAGGCAGGTCCGGGGCTGAGGCTCTGAAAGGCAAATCCCCGAACACTATCAAGGAGGTTATTGTATGGCAAACAATCAGAAAATCAGAATCAGGCTGAAGGCATTCGATCACCAGATACTCGATCAGTCAGCCGAAAAAATCGTCGACACTGCCAAAAGGACCGGCGCACAGGTTTCCGGACCGGTACCGCTTCCGACAAAGAAGGAGGTCTTCACCATACTGAGGGCTCCTCACAAGTATAAGGATTCGCGCGAGCAGTTCGAAATGAGGACTCATAAGAGGCTGATAGATATTCTGATGCCCACGCCTAAGACGGTTGACGCCCTTATGAGGCTCGATCTGCCGGCAGGTGTTGATATAGAGATAAAGCTCTGAGCTTTATCGGGGGAGATCATGTTCGTGAGAAATCATGAACCAATGATGATTAGGAGGTAGCAGGATGAGTAAGTTTATTCTCGGTAAAAAAATAGGCATGACACAAGTTTTTGATGAGAACGGCATCGTAATACCGGTAACTGTTATACATGCAGGCCCGTGTGCCGTCGTACAGAAGAAAACCGTCGAAAATGACGGTTATACGGCTATTAAGCTGGGATTTGAAGATGTTCCGGAGAAGAAACTGAACAAGCCGGAAAAAGGCCTGTTTTCAAAAATCAATGTCACGCCCAAGAAATACCTCAGGGAGTTCAGGACTGAGGACATCGACAAGTTCGAAGTCGGACAGCAGATCAATGTTGCTGACATGTTCAGCAGCGGTGACAGGATAGATGTAAGCGGTATATCCAAGGGCAAAGGCTTCCAGGGTGTCATGAAGAGGTTCGGTTCCTCCAGAGGTCCCGAAACCCACGGTTCGAAGTATCACAGGAGAGTCGGTACCATGGGCGCCGGCACAAGCCCGGGAAGAGTATTCAAGGGCAAGAAACTGCCAGGGCATATGGGATTGGAAAAGGTAACGGTCCAGAACCTTGACGTGGTAAAGGTTGACAGCGAGAGGAACCTTATGCTTGTAAAGGGCGCAGTTCCCGGTCCTAAGGGCGGCCTTGTCATCGTACGGGATACTGTTAAGGCCGGCAAGTAATACAGATGGGAGGAGGAAGCGAAATGCCAAAGGTTGATTTATACAACATGAAAGGCGAGACGGTAGGCGAAATAGAACTCAGCGACGCCATATTCGGTATAGATGTCAATGAGAACGCAATGTATCTCGCTGTACAGAACCAGTTAGCAAACAGGAGGCAGGGCACACAGTCCACCAAGACCAAGAGTGAGGTCAGCGGCGGCGGCAGGAAGCCGTACAGGCAGAAAGGCACAGGCCGTGCACGTCAGGGAAGCATACGCTCGGCTCAGTGGATAAAGGGCGGTATCGTACATGGACCTAAACCCAGGAGCTATTCGTACACTCTGCCGAAGAAGCTCAAGAGGCTGGCACTGAAGTCTGCGCTTACTTCAAAGGTCAACAGCAACGATATCCTGGTGCTGGATCAACTGAACTTCGATTCCATAAAAACAAAGCAGATGGTAAACGTGCTCGATGCACTCAAAGTTGATAAAGGCGCCCTGATAGTACTTGACAGCAAGAACGAGACCGTTGTGAAATCCGCAAGGAACATACCTGGCGTCAAGACGGCACTGGTAAACACGATAAACGTATTCGACATACTGAAATATGACAAATTCATAATAACGAAGGATGCAGTTGCAAAAGTCGAGGAGGTGTATGCGTAATGAGAGCACCGGAAGATGTGATCATCAGACCTTTCATAACAGAGAAAAGCAACCAGGAAGTAGCAGCCGGGAAATACACCTTTATCGTAGATGTCAATGCTACCAAGACGGAAATAAGGCAAGCTGCTGAAAAGCTTTTTCAGGTAAAGGTTCTTGAGGTCAATACCGTAAATTACAGCGGCAAGGAAAAGAGGCTGGGCGTTCATGTCGGAATCAGACCCAGTTGGAAGAAAGCCGTCATCAAGATAGACCTCAACCCCGAACCTGAAAAATATCTCACAAAAGGCGGCAAAGAAGCAGTTAGTCCGAAGAAATACAAGACCAGCATTGAAGAGTACGGTGTGACGCAATAAAGACTCGGCTTGAGTGCGGCAAGGTCCGTAAGGCGGCTGCATCACAGCACTGGAACGCAGCTTCGGGAAGAGCGGCAACGAGTCCGGCCGGATCTGCGGGAACAACAGAGTAATTACGTTCTTTGATTAAGGAGTGAGAAGAAATGGCAGTAAAAAAGTATAGTCCTACTTCTCCCGCCAGAAGGTTCATGACAGTTTCGACTTTCGAGGAGATCACGAAGAAGGAACCTGAGAAGTCACTGGTAGAGATACTGAGAAAGACTGGCGGCAGAAATGTTTACGGCAGGATAACCGTACGCCATATAGGCGGAGGTATGAAAAGAAAATACAGGATCATCGATTTCAAGAGAGACAAGGACGGCATAAACGCTAAAGTCGCCGCAATAGAGTATGATCCCAACAGGACTGCAAATATTGCACTTCTCCACTATACAGACGGAGAAAAGAGATATATTATCGCACCGGTCGGACTGAATGTCGGAGATATCGTCGAATCCGGACCGGATGCAGACATCAAGCCGGGCAATGCGCTTCCGCTGGCAAATATACCTGTTGGTACGATGGTACACAACATCGAACTGAAGCCCGAGAAGGGCGGCCAGCTCGTAAGATCTGCAGGGGGTGCGGCCCAGCTCATGGCAAAGGAAGGCGATTATGCACAGCTCAGGCTCCCTTCAGGCGAAGTCAGGATGGTAAGCCTGCAGTGCAAGGCGACGATTGGCCAGGTCAGCAATATCGAGCACGAGAACATTTCGATAGGCAAGGCCGGAAGAAAGAGATGGATGGGTGTAAGGCCGACCGTACGCGGTGTTGTAATGAACCCGGTTGACCACCCGCATGGCGGCGGTGAAGGCAAGTCACCGATAGGAAGACCAAGCCCGGTCACCCCGTGGGGCAAACCTACACTTGGCTACAAGACCAGGAAGAAGAACAAGAAGTCTGATAAGTTCATCGTCAAGAGAAGGAACGCTAAATAATACACTGCGGGATTCCATAGCTGGAAAGGAGGATTAACACCGAATGAGCAGATCTTTGAAGAAGGGACCGTTTGTTGATCAGAAACTCCTTAAGAAAATAGAGGAGATGAACAGGGCCAACGACAAGAAGGTCATAAAGACCTGGTCCAGGGCGTCAACGATATTCCCTCAGATGGTAGG
>DAOSCC010000210.1:0-4198 GCA_035361135.1 Clostridiales bacterium
TCGATACGAGATAGTTGTTCTTCTTTTCATCCAGCATCGCCATATCCGTGACGGTGCCGGGGGTCACCACCCTTATGACTTCACGCTTTACGATACCTTTAGCCAGCGCCGGATCTTCCATCTGCTCGCAGATGGCCACCTTGTACCCCCTCTGTACAAGCCTCGCGATATAGCTGTCTATGGCGTGGTAAGGCACTCCGCACATCGGAGCCCTCTCTTCAAGACCGCAGTCCCTTCCTGTCAGCGCTATTTCCAGTTCCCTGGACGCGACCACGGCATCATCGAAAAACATCTCATAAAAGTCGCCGAGCCTGAACATAAGTATGCAGTCTTTGTACTGCTCTTTTATGTCCAGGTATTGCTGCATCATCGGGGTAACAGTCAAAGGTATCGACCTCACTTACGTTTGAATCGCTTTTGCTTCTATTTATTACTTCTGTTGACTTCTTTTGAACGGCCTTTGATTTTTTGCTCGGTACAACAAGCCGCCACTGCTTTTTTCAAGGTTCAGGTCCGCTCACGCCCCGGTCGGACTTTAGAGAAAACCGGGGATCAGACCTGAGATCACACCAGGGTGCCGTCCAGAGACCACGTACCGGTTTTGTCTATCCTTACATTGACCAGTTTTCCGGCCAGATCGCGGTTTCCGCTGAAATTGACAATCTTGTTTGTCCTTGTGCGCCCGGTCATCATCCTGATGTTGTTTTTGCTGGGGCCTTCCACCAGTATCTCGGCAGCGGTCCCTTCCAGCCTTTCGTTTATTTCGCTGCTGATGCTGTTCTGGAGCTTCAGCAGTTCATCGAACCTCTTCTTCTTTACTTCTTCGCTGACCTGTTCGGCTTTCTTCGCAGCAGGAGTACCGGTCCTTCTGGAATAAAGGAAGGTATACGCATAATCGAACCTGATCCTTTCAACAAGGTCCAGCGTCTGCCCGAAGTCCTCGTCCGTCTCTCCCGGGAATCCGACGATTATGTCTGTGGTGATCGATATGCCGGGTATCTGTTCCCTGACCCTTTCCACAAGTTCAAAATAGTGCTCACGGGTATATTTCCGGTTCATTGCAGCGAGTATGTCGTTGCTGCCTGCCTGAACAGGCAGATGCAGGTGCTCGCATACCTTGCTGCAGTCTCTCATGGCATGGATCAGTTCATCAGAAAGATCCTTGGGATGGGAAGTCATAAAACGGATCCTTTCGATCCCGTCAACTTCCTCAAGGCTCCGAAGCAGCACTGCGAAACTGCTTCCGTCCTTCCTGTCGAGCCCGTATGAGTTCACATTCTGTCCCAGGAGTGTGATCTCCTTGTAACCCTGTCGGCCAAGGAGCCTTGCTTCGTCAAGGATGTCCGACATCCTGCGGCTCCTCTCGCGGCCCCTGACATACGGAACTATGCAGTAGGAACAGAAATTGTTGCAGCCGTACATTATCGTGAGCCATGCCTTTACGCCATGTTCGCGCCTGATAGGAAGCCCTTCGGCGATATAGCCGTCGCATGAGCTTATATCAGTAACTGTCGTGTCACTGGTAACGGCCCTGTATAAAAGCTCAGGAAACTTGTGCAGATTATGGGTCCCAAATATAAGATCCACATGGTTGTATTTATCAAGGATATGTTCAACGACTTCTTCCTGCTGCATCATACAGCCGCATACAGCTATTATCAGCCCGGGCTTCCGGGCTTTCAGCGGCTTGAGCGTGCCCAGGTGGCCATACACCTTTAGTTCCGCATTTTCTCTCACGCAGCATGTGTTGAAAAGGATAAGGTCGGAATCCTCAAGCTCATCCGTACGCCTGTATCCCATGGATTCCAGCATCCCTGCCAGTTTTTCCGAATCGTTCTCGTTCATCTGGCATCCGAAAGTGTGGATCATGTATTTTTTATTGGCCCTGGGATCCAGTTCCCTTACGGAATGCATGAACGTCTCCTGCCTGGTTATTTCATCTTCAGAAACTATGTTTCTTTCTCTGTCAGCCAATTCTTACCTCCTGCGATCATTACAAAGGAACTAGTTATCATTATACCATTTCGACAATACCCCTTCAATTTTCTTATTAAGCCTCTCCACATCCGGATACCTGACAGATCTGTCATTCAAAGAGTATTTTTTCTTAAGTGTCAGTATCCTTGCTACGCTCTCGTCGATCCTACCCTCATTTATGATACCGGATCCGACAGCATCCTTTATTGCGTCCATTGCCTTCTTCTGGTTTTCATAACCGTGGCAGACAAGTATGATATCGTTGCCTGCAAGGACCGACTTTACTGCCGCGTCTCCAATATCGAAATATTCCGTTATTGCCCCCATGGTCATATCGTCTGTTACCACTACGCCTTCAAATCCCATCTCACCCCTGAGCAGCCCGTTGATAACGGCGTCCGAAAGTGAAGCCGGCAACCCCGGATCGACAGATTCCACTACTATGTGCGCTACCATTATTGCATCAGCATTTTCCTCTATAGCCTTTCTGAATGGTACAAGTTCAAAATTACTGAGCCTGCCCTTATCATGAACAACCGCCGGGAGACCATAGTGTGAATCGACGTCTGTATCTCCATGACCCGGAAAATGCTTCACTACGGAAATGATCCCTTCATCGCGTATGCCTTTCATCACCTGTATCCCGTGCTCTACTACCGACAGGGGGGTCGTTCCGTATGCCCTGTCACCTATTACGGTATTATCGGGATTGCTGAAGATATCGAGAACGGGAGCAAAATCCATATTTATGCCGAATGATTTTACCATTTCCGCAATCAGCCTGCCGGTTTCATATGTAAAAGATTCATCATCCAGTTCGCCGACAGACAGGGCCGGCGGTATGCCAGAGATATGCCCAGGCATCCTGCTCACCCTTCCTCCTTCTTCGTCAATGGAGATGAAAAGAGGTGCCTGGGCAGGATTTGCGATTTTAAGGCTGTTTGTGAATGTAACGAGTTGATACGGATCGGTTATATTTTTCCTGAAAAGAATGATGCCCCCGGGTTTCAGGGCCGCCAGAATGTCCAGCATGTCCTTGTCGACGGAAGTGCCTTCTACGCCTATGATGAACATCTGTCCAATTTTTTCGTCAAGGCTCATCGTTGCAAGTCTTTCCTCGAAGCTGCCTGTCTCGGTCGTACCACTGCCTTCTCCGGGTTGAATGTTTCCGTCATTTTCGACCTGATCACCGGTTTCAGCGTCGGTTCTTCCCCGGCTGCCATTTTCGCCGCCGGAACCGTCTCTGACTGACGGATCTCCACCAGGAATACCTGTTCCGTTTTCTGAGGGGTCCGAAGGTTTTTTGCCGACTGCAGAACAGCCTGGCACCATCATCAGGATCAAAGCAAAAAAAACAAAAACCGCTATAGTCAAAACAGTCTTCGTTTTCATATCCTGCCACCTTTCATGCGTCATCTGTTGCTGCTTCTTAATCCTGTCTTCAATGATTCTGCTGTGACAGTTCCATCAGCGCAGGTATTGATCTGCGTTTCACCTGTATATCCCTTTCTCAATGCTCATCCGTGCCCTTTCCCTCGTCTTTTCATCCGATTTCAGAGCGTTTTCGATGAACTCCGGATGCTCTTCCAGGAACGCTTTCATGGATCCATGCGGATCAGAAGCGTATTTCAGGAGCAAATCATACTGGGCGCTATTTATTTTACCCATTTCAAGCGCCTTGTCAAAAAAGTTCCTGTTTATGGATACCATGGCAAATGAGCATACACCGTACTTCTCAAGCAATTCAGACCCTCCCTGCATCCTGTCGACGATCACAACGGTACATGTCATCTGGCCTCTTATATTTTTTATTGCCGGTATCCATGCCCTTTCATAGCTTGATGCTTCGGTGATCAGATCGGCGATATGGAGCACCCTGGCGCCGCTGATGGATTCTGCTTCGCTTGTCTTGCCATTCTCAGTGATGAACGCCGACAGATCTTTGAATATAGTAATGTGGGGCTTGCCGAGTCTTTTTGCTGCAAGCAGCGAAAAAAACCAGTCCCTTCTTTCTCCGCCGGAAATATAGTCGATTTTATCCGTATCTATGTTGTCCCCTATGAAGTCGAGCAAGCTGTCAATGACGCCCTTATATACAGTATTGCCGGTATATGTATCCTCCAGGACTGCCAGCAGCCTTTCGGGGCACCGCAGCCTGTCATCCTTCAGGCCATCTATCGTATCCAGCAGTTCCAGCGCGCTGCTTTCGGAACCATAAAGG
>DAOSCC010000211.1:0-4195 GCA_035361135.1 Clostridiales bacterium
CTATTGTTCTGCCAGATTATCCCTTTAAATTCCCTACAGTAACTTTACGCTAACCTGTCATATTCCCGGATCAATGAGCGAGATCCGCAGAACACCGCCAATTCCAACAGGCAGCCGGTCTGAACATAACATGGCGACGAAAGCGCCATTTACCGGAAGTCGTTTATTCGCTTCCTTCTTATTGGCAACCAGTATTCTATTTTATTATCATCGAAGTATACTTCCATTTCCGGACCGTTATCATGTTCATACAAATCATTATCAGGCAGCCATTCTTTCCAGGCATACATCTCGCATTCCATCAATGCATTGATATCACTGCCGTTGCTTGAGAATATTGCCCATTCGTATGGGGCGACTTTATAAACTTCATATTTCCCCTGGTCTGATATTTCATCGGTTTCTGCAGCAATATAAAAGTAAAAGCTCCTGTTATATGGATCTTTTTCCGTACAGGACAATCCCAGTATTACGCTTTTGGTACAACTGTTTTCCTTATTTTTATTAAACTTCTTTATCCTTTCTGCATCGCCTTCCTTGTGACACCTTTCCCAAAACTCTCCGAACGCGTTGTTGTCGGTTTCAGGTATCCATGTCTTAATGCCGATTACATTGAATGCTTCTTTGCTTTCTATACGCACCGAAACCAAGTTTAGCCCTCCATTCCGTTCCTGTTGTTTTATTGTTCCGCCCACAATATTGAATTTCTGCCGGTGTCAGTTGACATTATCATATTGGCCGTTTGTTTTCAATATTTTTTAGTAAATGTCTCAGAAAATAATTATTTTCTGTACAAGCAATTTACTTCGATATGCCTCATATACTTATACGGTGACTAATTTTCCGGGAGGTGCCTCATTTGCTGCACTTCTTGTACACCATCCTCAGCGAGGTACTGGGCAGCATAGTGTTCCAGCTTGGATATGTTACCAATGCCAACTCGTTCCCGCAGCCTCTTACTCCGGAAGAAGAACAGAAATACATCGCAGCATACAAGGAAGGCAGCGAAGATGCCAGGAATATACTGATAGAGAGGAATCTGCGGCTCGTGGCCCATATCGTGAAGAAGTACAGCACGTTCAGCAGCGACATCGACGACCTCATTTCCATTGGCACCATTGGGCTGATCAAGGCCATCTCCACGTTCGACCAGTCCAAAGGTACCCGGCTTGCGACCTATGCTGCCCGCTGCATAGAGAATGAAATATTGATGCAGATCAGATCAACCAAGAAAATACAGAGCGAGGTATCTCTCCATGACCCGATCGGAGTGGATCGGGAAGGCAACGAAATTACCCTGATCGACGTTATTGGCAACGAAACCGAATCCGTGATCGACGAAGTGGAATTGAAACTCCAGGTCAAGCGTCTTTACAATAAAATGAAATCAGTGCTCAAGAAACGGGAAAAAACCGTATTGGAACTTCGTTACGGCCTACTGAACGGAACAAGCAAAACGCAGCGTGAAATAGCCGGCATGCTCGGTATTTCGCGATCCTACGTTTCGCGTATAGAGAAAAAAGCTATCAAGAAGCTCAGCAAGGAACTTGAACCGGAAAGCGGTCACTGACGGGGGCGAAATGCCCCCGCGGCCTCTCCTTAAGGATAGGACGGGCACTTCGAACAATACATCTGCGGAACATCAGATGTGATCATCAGATGTGATCATCAGATGATTCAGCCGTAAAACACCGAATACAGTGATACGTTTCTGTACCGGATACAGCGGCAAGGTTTCTGTATCGGCCATTAAGGCGTATATGCAATCCTTTACTTGGGCTGAATTCCGGCGTTGTAATATATAAGTCCACATCCCAATACATCAGCAGGCGTCCCGGCATCCCATGTGCCGGTCTATCATGTCGATCGCCTCATCGATGAACTGGAGAAGGGTCATATCCTTTATCCCTGCCACCTGTATGCAGCATTTGTTCACAGGTATTAGTACCTTCAGCGCCGGGCTCCCGGCAATGGCTGCCGCCATGGCCGGCGAAAGCTCCCCCAGCATCGAGTTGGCTGCGAGTATCCCTATTACACCGACGATGACATCCGCCTTGTCCGCATTGTAAACTATGGCGTTTTCACCGGTAGCCCCTTCATCGGCTCCAGCCTTCAGCATTGCCGAAGTGGCAAGCGCATTGGTGCCAAGGGCCAGTATGTCAACGGAATCATTGTACCGGCTCCTCAGCCTTTCAACTATAACTTTCCCTATTCCGCCTCCCTGTCCGTCCACGACCGCAATTTTCATAAAACACTATGACCTCCTGGTTACTGGTTTTTTGTATGTCAGCACCAACTGCCGCCAAAATGATGCCGTCCCGCAAAACATCCGTGAGCTGTAATAAACAATATATGTAAGCCATGATATGTAATGTGATACATGTCTTCAGTTCCGGCCATGCATGATATTCCAGTCATGCATTCAGTTCTCCTGCTTTGTTCAGGGCAACCTTTGTGATCGCCGGACCCGTCAGTTCATATATCAAAGTCGCGCTCAACACCACAGCGCGTATGGTCTGGGCATACTCCGGCACGAGCTGCGCCGCCAGCAATGAGAGTCCGATCGCCACTCCCGCCTGCGGGACAAGTGAAAATCCCACATACTTTCTGATCACTGCGGGAGCTTTCATTATAGCAGCGCCGATCGCTGCCCCCACTATCTTCCCGACGACACGGAAAATAATATAAAGTATACCGATCAATCCTACCTGCGGCAGAACGGTAATATCAAGTTCCATACCAGAAACCACAAAAAACATGAGGAATATCGGCGGTGTCACGGAGTCTGCCAGTTTCAGTATCGAGATCCCTTCACTGCTCACATTCACAAGCGTAGCGCTCATGGCCATACAAAGAAGAAGCGGTGACAAGCCCAGCATCGACGCAAGCGAACTGCCGAGGAAAACAAATCCGCTCGTGATGATAAGGCGGTTTGAATCTTTTTTGAAATACCGCAGAGGGATCTTGAACATGATCCCGAGCAAAAACCCAAGAAGCAGCGATCCCAGGATCTCGCCGACAGGCTTGAGTATCGACAGGATAAGTGACGTTTCTCCCGGGTTTTGCATCATGTTGACTATTGCGACTGCGAACCCGAATGCTATAAGTGCAACAGCGTCATCAAGCGCCACAACGCTGAGCAGAGTTTCAGTGACAGGTCCCTTTGCCCTGTATTGCTTTATTACCATAATGGTCGCCGCCGGGGCCGTAGCAGATGCAATGGCGCCGAGCAGAAGCGCAAGCTCAGCATCAAAGCCTGACAATGCGAGGATCAGCGCAACTACGGAAGTTGCTGTCAGTCCCTCGAAGATAGCGATCACGACAGGCATTGGACCCACTTTTTTCAAATATGTAATCTTGAATTCCGAGCCTATGGAAAATGCTATGAATGCCAGCGCCATCTCGGAAACAAGTTCCAGGCCTTTTACCGTATCCGCAGGCACCAGCCTGAGCACGAATGGACCGATCAGAAGGCCGGCAATCAGATATCCTGTGACATTGGGAAGCTTTGCCAGTTTTACGACACGGCCGAACAAAAGCCCTGCAAAAAGGATCAGCGCCAGGTAAAAAAGTGTATTCAGCTGCATTTTCAGAATTCAACTCCTTCTGTGCTCAGGACAGGCAATGTGAATATTACCCCGGTATCAGGCTTCGAAAGGTCTCCGACGACTTCCCGTATTATCTTTTTAGCCTGCTCGACTTTTTCATCCGTCAGTGCCATAAACAGCGTCTTGCTTTCCTTCCTCTCCGGATCTATCAGCATACGCAGAGATCCTCCAAAGATAGGGAAATCCTCGCCGCTTTTTGCAAGTTCCCTGACCATACCGGTGCTGTTCAGGATAGTCGCACCGCATATCCCGTCTTCCATTAGTTTCTCAAGCAGTGTGTCGAGTACCTCTACCCTGTTCAGTACCATCACCATAAGTTGCATTTATACATCACCTCAAATAAAAAGGTCATACTTAAAACAACAGCTTTAAGTATAACCTTTCATTTAGCCAAGTCAACCCATTGGATTTATTTTTATGTTGCCTGCAGCATTAGTATCCCTTCTCAAGCATACCTTTGGCGATCTCAGCAAATACTGGTGCTGCTGATTTGCCTCCAAGCCGGCCGTCTTCAGCAAATACCGCTACTGCGTATCTGGGTTCCGCTGCCGGGAAATATCCCGTGAACCAGGCATGTACGACACCCG